>JBDHMR010000010.1:0-14047 GCA_039656035.1 Gemmatimonadota bacterium | reverse complement strand
GGTAGATAGTAACGGCATGCTCGGCCCGGACGCGCGACAGAACGCTCGGGTCGAGGCTGTCGGCGGCAACATGCTGGCTGCGGCGAACGTGGAATTGCGGATTCCCACCGGCGTGTGGCCCAGGCTGCGTTTGGCGCTGTTCATCGATGCCGGATCGGTGTGGGTGCGCGACCCGGCGGCCAAGGCTCCGTTCCGACTACGAATCACTCCAGGCGTGGGGCTCCGGCTCAATACTCCATTGGGGCCCGCCCGGCTCGATGTGGCGTACAATCCCTACGACTTTCCGCCCGGGCGACTCCTGGCGAGCACGCCCAGCGGTAACCTGATCGAGCTGTCGGACAATTTTCAAAGAGACCGCGCCCGCAACTTCACCATTCACGTGTCAGTCGGGCAGCCTTTCTGATGCGCCGCAAAGTGGCCCACGCGGTTTTCGTCACCTTGCTAGGCACGCTGGCGACCATCCTCGGCGTGGTAACGTCGATGACGGCTACCAGGCCGGGCCGTCACTTGCTGGCCAGGATCGCGTCCGAGGAGATAGCCTCCGTGATAAGAGGCCACCTTTCTGTGCGCGAGATATCCGGGAGGTTTCTACGGAGTCTGGTGCTCGACGACGTCGTGATCCGTGATACACTCGGCGGCATGTTGGCGACCATTTCGCGGGTCGAAGTCAGCTACACGCTCCCCCAGCTCCTCGCGGGCCAAATCGTCTTGTCCAACGTGCGGCTCGAGTCACCCCACGTCCTTCTCAAGAAGATGCCGTCCGGCAGGCTCAATCTGAAGGAGGTTCTCAGGCTGGGCGAGGGGACGGGCACGGGGCCGTCGCCACTAATACAATTTCGGAACGTGCATATCGATGACGGTCGGATCCGTATCGAGACAGCATGGGAACCCGATGACACCGTCACCACCGCTGCTGGCCGACAGGCGGCGCTCGCCATCGAGCGTGCCAAGCTTGGCCGGGTCATCGAGGACACACCCGACGGCTATCTGAAGGTGGTGACCATCGATGACCTGACGGCACGCCTCCGGCAGGTGACCGTCAGCTCGCCGGATAGGCTCCCCCTGACCATCGACATCGACAGTCTGTGGGTCGACATCAGCGATCCACAGATATCGTTCCGGCACGCCATCGGCCGAGTGCAGGTCCCAGGCGATAGCCTGGTGTTCTCACTTGAGCACGCGCAACTACCGAACTCCACGGTGGAGGGTGGCGGGGTGGTTGTGTTTCGTGATGGCACCGAGTTCTTCGACTTCACCCTCACGTCCTCCCGGGCGGCGCTGATCGATTTCCTCTGGGTGTCGCGAGATTTTCCCGATTTGCGAGGACGGACGGTCTTTGCCGCACGCACCGAGTCGAATGAGCGGGCAGCGTTCGTGCTCCGTGACCTGTCCCTGTCCGGCGCGGACGGTGAGCGGTTAGACGGGCAGTTGACGGTCATCAAGGACGACCGGCGTGGGCTGGGGTTTCGGGATCTCGATCTCCGCAGCCGTGATCTTGATCTCGACATGATACGACCGTTCATCGACGCGCTCCCGTTCTACGGATCGGTCACCGGACGCACGGTGTTGGCCGGCCACTTCGACGACCTCGTCATCGAAGCCGATTGGTTGTTCGAAGACGCCACCCACGATAGCCTCCCGGTGACTATGGTGGCTGGTGGCGGCCGGGTGCACGTCGACGATTCGCTCGGGTTGGTGTTCGACAGCATCGCCGTTCACGAATCGGACATCGATCTGCGGACGGTTCGCTACTTTGCGCCGGCTGTGTTGCTCGAAGGACGCCTGCAGACATCAGGGATCCTTCGCGGTCCACTGCGCAACACCACTTTCGACGGATCAGTCATCCACGCAGACGGCGACCGTCCCGCCAGCACCGCGTTTGGGGCTTTCCGGCTCGACACCAGAACCGACACACTCGCCTTCGCCGTCGACGCGGACATTGAGCCGATTGACTTCGACGGCATTCGCCGGGGATTTCCCGGCATTCCATCACGCGGGCAGCTCGTAGGTCATGTCTGGATGGAAGGACCGGTGACGGCCATGGCCGTTGATGCCGACGTCATCGGCCAACTTGGATCGGTGACCCTCGAAGGCACCGTTTCGCTGCTGCCCGAAGCCCTCGGAGGAGCGCCACTCGCAATCCAATTCAGCGATCTCGACTTGGCCGCGTTGCTCGGACGGGGTCCTACCACCCGACTTGGCGGCACCGCTTTCCTGGATGGGGCGGCCGATTCAGTCGCCGGTCCCGCCGGCAGCCTGGTTGTCGACCTCGAGCCCGGCAGGGTTGAAGAATTCTCCTTCGATACGCTTGCTATTTCTCTCGTGGCTGAGGACAGCCTCATCACTCTGGACACGTTGCAACTCGGGTGGGAACGCGGCCAGTTCGGAGGATCGGGAACGATTGGGTGGCGCCTTCCCGTGACCGGTAGAATGGCGTTTGCCCTTCAGGCCGACAGCCTCGGCGTGTTCGATACCCTTGTGGTCGACGCACTCGGTCTCACGCGAGACACCACGGTGTGGAACGATCTGGATGGTCTTCTGGTCGCCCGGCTGGAATTGACCGGATCCCTCGACGCGTTGGGGGCAATTGGTCAGGCCACAGCGCTGGATGTGGCCTTGGCCCAGATTGAGACGGACGTCGTTCGCGGGTCGCTGGCGTGGTCCGGCGGGGTCGATCCGTCACTGTCCCTGACACTGCAGGTCGATACGCTGTACGTCGGAGCATATGAGTTCCCGGTTGTTTCGCTACAGCTGAAGGGTCCGCCAGACTCACTTGCCTGGCAGGGGACCGTGGGGATGGAGCAAGACACCAAGATTGTCGCCAGCGGTGAGCGAGTTGTTCGCCCCGGGTACCAGCGGTGGCTGGTGGATACCATGGTGTCGGATCTGGTCGCCACGGAATGGAACCTGGTGACCCCGTCCGCTCTGGAGTTGACCGATAGCGTTGCCACATTCTCTGGTGTCGATCTCACTGCTCGGGATGGGTCCGGCGTGTTTCGCGTTACTCCGTTGGGCACCGGCGACCAATTCGAACTCGAAGCGCTGGGCCTGGGGATCCGGGATTTCTACGGATTACTTCAGCGGGACACTACCAACGTTGGGGGGTCATTCGCCGCCAATCTCATCCTGGGCGGTACCAGGGAGGCGCCGCGCGTCACCGGAACGGTACAGATGGCCGATGCCACGCTCGCCGATTTCCGCGGCCCTCTCGCCTGGGCGGTGGTGCAGTACCGGGACAAGAGCCTGGACGCCGACATGGTGCTTTGGCGCACCGGGCAGCCGGTATTGCGGATCGATGCACAGCTCCCCGTCGACCTGGCCCTTGCCCGGCTGGCCGAGCGCCGCGTCGACGGGCCGCTAAGGGTACGGATCACGGCGGATAGCGTGGACTTGGGAGTCTTCGATGCGTTCACCCGCAGCGTCGATCAATTACGCGGATTGCTGGTGGCCGACGTGGAGATAGGGGGTACCTGGGACGAGCCGAACCTTACCGGCGAATTGGTACTTGCCGACGGGCGAGGGAGAGTCGAGGGCTTGGGGGTCACGTTCCACGATATTCTGGGTCGTGCCCATTTCGCGGGCGACACCATTCTGATAGATACGCTTCGTATCGGCGGTGAAGGTGGCTCCATGGACGTTGCCGGGTGGGTGCGCCTGGAGAAACTCACTCGTCCGATTCTCAGCCTTGGCATTCAGGCCCAGAATATTTTGGTGATCGATGCTCCGGACTTTCTTACGCTGTCGGCCTCCGGGCAGTTGAGTCTTACCGGCCCGTTTACCCAGCCGGTATTGACCGGAAGCGGCACGGCCAACCGGGGAGTGTTGTTCTTCGCAGACCTGGTCAACAAGCAGGTGCTCGATCTCGAGGATCCGGACAACATCGGCTTGGTCGATCTTTCCTATATTCGGGAACGTCGATTGGGCTCACGGTTTCAGAACAGGTTCATCGATTCCTTGCGGATCGTCGACCTCGATCTCCGGGTGCAGGACGATTTCTATTTGCGCTCCACGGAGGCCGACATTCTCTTGGAGGGCGACCTCCGGATCAACAAGGTCCTGAGCGAGTATCGAATGTCTGGCGACCTGAGGATGTTGCGCGGCCGCTATCAGTTGAAGATAGGCAATCTGGTCAATCGCAACTTTGACGTGATCCAGGGCAGCATCCGGTATTTCGGCACACCAGACCTCGATGCACAACTGGACATCGTCGCTGAGCACCGGGTTACACCGGTCGACCGTAGCGAACAGATACCGATCGTAGCGACCATCTCCGGGACCATGCGCGCTCCGCGACTGGCTCTGACCAACAGAGATGGACCCCCGATCTCACAATCCGATCTGGTGTCTTACCTCATGTTCGGGAAGCCGGCGTTCGACTTGAGTGGTGGCCAGAACCAGACCAGTGAGCAAGGCGCTCTGGCTTGGGGGTTGGCCGCGCTATCCTCGGCGTTGTCCTCTGAAGTCGAGCGGACCTTGATCTCCGACATCGGTCTTCCGATCGACTACCTGCAGATCCGGCCGGGCGCGACGCCGATTGCCGGCAGTTCGGTCACGTCCACCCGCATCTCCGCCGGCTGGCGCCTTACCCGGAAGCTTTTCATTACGCTGAGCGCAGGTTTCTGCCCCAACGACAAGCTCCTCAACTACAAGGCGTTGGGCGCCAGCCTGGAGTGGCGTTTTGGAGGCCACTGGCGCTCGTCCGTCAGTCTGGAACCGGTGGAGGCGTGCCAGTTGGCCACCCAGCCGACGGGACTCAACCCGACGCTTTATCAAATCGGCGTGGACCTGTTGTGGGAGAAAGAGTACTAGTGGGACGGCTGCTTCTCATTACCAATCCGGCAGCGGCTCGCACGCAGCCACAGATCATTGGCTCCGTCGTCGATGTGCTACGCGGCGGCGGCTGGGATGTAGAGGTGCAGGCAACCGGGGGCCCGGGCGACGCTCGGCGGTTGGCGGCAGAGGCGGTTGACCTGGATTTCGACACGGTCGCCGTGTTCGGTGGCGATGGCACGACTATGCAGGCTGCGTCTGCCCTCGTGGGTACCGACGTGATCCTCGGGTTGATACCCGGGGGGACCGGCAATCTCCTGGCTGGTAATTTGCGGGTGCCAGCGGCGCCGGCGAAGGCGGCCAAGACGATCCTGGCCGGCAACGTCCGGCGGATAGATCTTGGGCGGATGGAGAATCAGGGGGCGGTACACTATTTCGCGGTTGCGTGCGGCGCCGGTTTCGATGCGCGCGTGATGATCGAAACACCGACCGAACTCAAGCACCGATGGGGAATGGGCGCCTACGTCGCTACAATCTTCAGGTTGCTCGATGATCTCAAGAGCGCAACCCATTCCATTACAGTGGACGGGATGGAGTACGAGGCCAGAGCCGCGCTGGTGATCGTAGCCAACTGTGCCGAGGTCGTTCCGCCGCTGATCAAGTTCCGCCACGGCATTTCTCCCGAGGACGGGTTGCTCGATGTGATCGTCGTGCGGGCCGACAGCTTGGTGGATTCAGTACTGGCCGTCCGCGACCTGCTGCGCTACGGTACTGACGATCCCACCAGCGCCGGCTTCGTGGGATACGCCCGCGGCGAATTCATTGAAGTTAGATCAACGCCGGTACAGCCGGTGCAGCTCGACGGCGATCCGGGGGGCCACACCCCGTTTTCGGTGCGCGTGGTTCCCCAAGCCATTCACGTTTTTGCCCCTCCAAGCCGATGAATCGACAATACAAGGCTGCCGCAGGCGCAGGAACTCCGGATGAGCCCCCCGAACAGGCGTTGGCCGAAACGAGGGCCGTCTTGGAGTTGATCCGGAAACTTCCTACGCTCGATACCCTGGATGATGCCCTCAGTTGGGGGCTGGACACAGCCACCAAAGGTCTTGGGTTCAACGGAGCCATGATCACGCACCGGAATGATGATGCACCGAAGGGATTACTGGTTCTCGGCGCGGTCGGGCTCGAGAGCACCGTTCATCGAGCCGGGAGCATCCTGGGAGAGCACACGGTGGAGTGGTCTGTCGCGGAAACAGGGGCGGAGCGGATCAGTGCCAATGTGGACCTCGAGCCCGAAGTGACCGGCGATCCGGTGCGCGAACGTTTGGCTCGCGCGGGGCTGGTGTTTCCGATGCAGCTCGGTACGCGCGTAGTTGGGACGCTCACCCTGACAACCGACCGCGAAAACTGGGAGCCACCCGGAGACAATATTCTCTTGCTTGCCCGGGCGATGGCGGATCAACTCGGGGCGGCGGTAAGCAGCCTCAGAATGCGGGCCGAGCTGATCACCCGTCTGGAACAAATGGACGCCTTGGGCCGGGTCACCCACGCCCTTACCGGTGTGGAAGACTCTGAGCCGACAATGCGACTCGTGGCGGACGAGGGACGCCGCGTGTTCGATGCCGAGCGCGCCGGTGTCTTTCTGTTCCATTGGGACGAAAAGAGGACCGAGTGCGTCGTGGCTCTGGGCCTTTCGGACGCCTACGTCAAGGAATTGGAGCGCACAGCCGGTCAACTGCGGACGACGAAGGCCCTACTCGAACATCAACCCATGTTCGTGTCTCGTGCCCAGGGTCGTCCCGGTAATCCACTCGCCGCGGCCGTTGCGGCCGAAGGCTTCCGGTCGGTTGCGCTTCTCCCACTGGTTTTTGCAGGAGAGACGATCGGGTCGTTGGCCTTCTACCACGACTTTCCCCGCGAGTACACTTCCGAGGAGCGCCGACTTGCAGTGGCCTTTGCCGATCAAGCGGCCCTGGCGATCGGCAAGAGCCGGCTGCTGGACCAGGTAAGCCGGGTCAAACGTGAGTGGCAGATGGCCTTCGACGCGTCGGGCAGCGGTTTGGCGGTGACGAACGCTGAGGGCATCATCGTAAGAGCCAACCGATTCGTGGCGGAGATGGCCGACATACCGGTTACCTCACTGCCGGGGTACGATCTCAAGACCGTGTTCCGAGTATGGCCCGAGGCAGGTCAGGATCCACTTGGGGAAGCGCGTGCCAGTGGTCGGTCGGCTGCTGCCATGCTCGACAGCAACGATGGCCGTTTGTTGGTGGTGACCGCGACACCGTTGCCTGACGACCAGTGCATCGTCGCGATCGACGACCTGACGGACGTGGTCCGCCTCGAGAACCGATTCCGCCTGGTCGTCCAAACGGCGCACGATGCGATCGTCATCACCGGCGCTGACGACAAGATCAACTTTGCCAACGGCGCGGCCGCGGAGTTGTTTGCCACCGACACTTTGTCCCTGGCTGATCAAAAACTCGATGACTTGATTCCCGCTCTAGGGGAAGGCGATGGCGGAGTATCGCAGGCGCTAAGGTACGAGGCCGAATGCCGTCGGCCCGACGGGACGATCCGACAGGTGTCCGTGTCCAGCGCCCCGTTGAAGGATGGAGAGACGCCGGCCGGCCGCGTGGCGGTGATGCGTGACGTAACCCAGGAAGTCGAGACGGTCGACGAGTTGCGACGCTCCGAAGGTCGGTTTCGGACACTGTTCGACGCTGCCCCGGTCGCCATTTGTACGGTCGACAGCGATAGCCGGTTCCTCTCGGTAAATCGCGCCGCTCTGTCGATGCTTGGGCTCGACGATCTCCCGGAGGGTGCCACCCTTGAACAATTCGTCGATCCGGCCGACGTCGAACCGGTCCGACGGCACTTGGAGTCGAGCCTGGCTGGTGAGCGGCGGGAGTTCTTCTTCCGTTTCCAGAGGACCGACGGCGCCGTCCGCGAAGCAGCGGTAGTGGCCACGCCGATGGCGCACGGAATTAGCCCTGCCGTGCTGGCGATCGCCCGGGACGTTACCGACGAGCAACGATTGCGTGAAAGGCTGATCCATGCCGAAAAGATGGCGTCGCTCGGGCAGGTCGTGTCTGGTGTGGCCCATGAACTGAACAACCCCATTGCCGGCATCAATGCCCTGGCGCAGACGCTGCTCCTGGATGGACCTGTCGAGCAAGGGGCGGAACGAATATTGGAGAGCATCAGGCGGGAGTGCGATCGTGCGGCTCGAATCATCTCCGACCTGTTGACCTCGTCGCGGCAACAGCCGCTCAAGCGCCAGGAGGTCGACCTCAATTTCATTGTCGCCGAGACGATGGAGTTGGAAGAAAAGGCGTGGGCGGGTGAGGTGAAATGGACTCTGGACCTTGCCGATGGGCTCCCGACGGTCAGTGCCGACCCCGACCAACTCCGACAGGTCCTTGGAAACCTGGTGACGAACGCGCGCCAGGCGATGGCGGACGCCGAGCGGCAGTCCGGCACGATCCGTACATATCTCGCCAAGACCGGGGTTGGGTGTGAAGTCACCGACTCTGGCCCTGGGATCCCTACTGATGCTTTGGGGAAGGTGTTCGAGCCGTTCTACACAACCAAGGTCGTGGGCGAGGGAACCGGGCTTGGTCTGGCGATCTCCCATGGCATCATCGAGGCCCACGGCGGGACGATCAGTGCCACGAACGTACAGGATGGTGGGGCGAAGTTCCGTTTCGAATTGCATAGACACACAGGGTAAGGAGTGAGGTGACGACATGGCTGGTTCGGTACTGCTTATCGATGACGATGTCGACGTCCTACGGTCCGTCGGCAAGTACCTGGAACAACTCGGCTACGAGGTGGCGCGCGAACTTACCGGCGAGGCGGGCCTGTCGTCGTACGAGCGACTCCGCCCGGACGTGGTGGTTCTGGACCTCCAACTACCGGGGATGGTGGGGATGGAGGTCCTGGAGCGCCTGCGTGAACTCGATGCGCTGGTCGTGCTGTTGACGGGGACGGGTGACGTCGAAACGGCAGTAGAAGCCATGAAGGCCGGGGCGGAGAATTTCCTTACCAAGCCGGTGTTGCTGGACCACCTGGCGGCAGTGACCTCAAGGGTGATCGAAAAGGCAAGGCTCCAACGCGTGAACCGGGCCTTGGCGGCGCCCAAGGCGGGGCAGGGTGTGGACGCCATGGGTACTTCGTCCATGATGAAGGACTTGGCCCATCAGGTGGGCTTGCTGGCCCAAAGCGACCGGACCACGGTTCTGCTGCATGGCGACAGTGGCACGGGGAAGGGATGGGTCGCCCGCCTGATCCACTCGCTGAGTCCGCGGGCCAAAGCGCCGTTCGTCCAGGTGGCCTGCGGTGCAACCTCGGCGGAGGTGCTCGATTCCGAGCTGTTCGGCCACGAGCGCGGGGCGGCTCCCGGCGCCGAAGACCGTAAACAGGGGTTGTTCGAAATCGCCGATCAGGGAACGTTGTTTCTTGAGGACATCGCCGATCTCCCGCAGGAGTTGCAACCCAAACTGTTGAAGGTGCTCGAAACGAGGACGTTTCGCCGGATGGGGGGCACCACGGAGATCGAGGTTGATGTGCGCCTGGTCGCCGGCACCAGCAAGGACATTCGGGCGGCGGTCGATGCGGGTCGTTTCAGGGAGGATCTGTACTATCGGTTGAGTGTCATGCCACTGTCCTTGCCGCCGGTCACCGATCGCCCCAAATCGGATCGTGCCGGGTTGTTGCACCGGCTGCACCTCGAGTTGGCCGCGGAGCTGTCCGATGGTCCAGCGACTATCTCGCCCAACGCACTCGACCGGATGCTCGCCTATGCCTGGCCGGGGAACATCCGGGAGATGCGAAACGTATTGGAGCGTGCCATGATCCTGGCCCGGGGGCTGGAAGCGATCCAGGTGGAACACCTACCCGGAGAATTCCGTGCCCGGCCCGGGCTGGGCGACCGGCGGCATACTCCGGTGAGCCTGGATGAGCTGGAGCGGCAACATATCGAACGCACCCTCCGGCACCACGAAGGGAATCGGACCCGGTCGGCGCTGGAGTTGGGGATTTCCCGGGCAACACTCATCAACAAGATCAAGCGGTATTCGCTCAAGATATAGAGGAGGTATCGTGGCTGAACTGCACGAGAAAGACTCCATGGTCTGTCGGGCGTGTGGGCGTGAGGAACGGGCATCGGAAGGCTACCCCTGTACCGAGTGCGGCACTTTTATTTGCCTGATCTGCTACTTCCGGGGAACGGAACAGTGCAAGAAGTGCGCGTCCGCGGGCGATCATGCAACGTAAGCTGGTCTTGTTCGACATCGACGGTACGCTCCTCCTTTCAGGGGGCGCGGGCCGCCGGGCTCTGGTACGTGTCATGTCGTCCACCATCTCCGATTCCGACGTATTCGACAGAATACGTTTCGACGGGAAAACCGACCCTCAGATCATCGTTGAACTGCTACGGGAGTCCGGCCAGGAACATTCCGGTGGACAGGATCTGATCGAGATGTTGTCCGATCAATACCTCGAACTCCTGGAATCGGAGTTGGCCGACCAGGACGCCCCACCGGCCACTCTCATGCCCGGAGTGATGCCGCTCCTCGATGCCTTCCATCAAGACACCCGCGCGATGCTCGGCCTGCTGACCGGAAACCTCGCCCGGGGGGCGACACTCAAGCTCCGGTCCGTCGGTATCGATCCTGAGCAGTTCATCGTCGGCGCGTTCGGATCCGACTCCTCACACAGGCCTGACCTCCCGGCAATCGCCGCCGCCCGCGCCCAGCAGCATCTCGGGCACGTTCCTTCGGGGCATGACGTAGTGATTATTGGAGATACCCCGGCGGATGTCACTTGCGGAAAGGCCATCGGGGCCAGGGCAATCGGGGTGGCGACGGGGAACTATTCGGCAGATGACCTGCGAGATGCCGGGGCCTACCTGGTGGTGGACGACTTGATGGAAACTCAACGAATTATCGATGTCGTTTTCGGTTGAGTGCCGGCCGTGAGCACTGTTCCCGAGGGGCCGGTGTCACTCACGGTCCCCGAACTCGGAGGGGCCCTCGGAAGGGTTGCCGCCACCAGGCCCAGTCGTGAGGGTCCCGCGCTGGACGGGATTCGCATCATTCTGGCCACGGACCTGTTCGTGGCTGCCGGTGAGGCGCGCGACCTGGCGGCTCGCGGCGACACCACCTCAGCCGTCGAAGCCCTGAACCAGGAAGTCTGGACCGGCGTTTGGGAGCGGGCTGTTTCCGCTGCCGGGCAGGAAATATCCGACCGAGTACTGGCGGAGTTTCAGAATGCCGCTGTCGAGTCACGGATGCCGCGGGCCTATCTTACCCGCTGGACCCCCACCGAACCCGAGCGACGGGCCATCCGTGCCCACCTCGGCAAAGGCACTCGACGACTGGAATTGGCTCTCGAGGAGCTGACCGCCGTGGCGCGCCGGTCGAGTGGAGCAAGGCAGTCGACCTGTGCGCCCGGCGGGTCGAAGCCGCGTGGATCGAACTACTCGAAGCCGCGGACAAAGAGCGCCTCCGGTGGGACGTTGAAATTGACCGGGTTCGCCGGTGGCGCCGTCCACGCTGGCCAATGTGGCTACTGACCGGCGTGCTGGTGGCGGCCGCCGTGTACCTGGGTCTGGTATTCGGTGGGTTCGTGGAGCCGCCGGACTTCCTCAGGCCTTGGGCTGAGTTCTGGTGGGAGCGCCTGTGAGCACCATTGGGGTTGGGCTCGACATCGTTCAGATCTCCCGGGTTGAGCGGTTGATCGCCGCCAAGGGAGATGCCGTATATGCCAAGTTGCTGACTGTGGACGAGCGGGCGTACGTGACGGATCAACCACTGCCTGCTCAACATCTGGCCGCCAGGATCGCTGCCAAGGAGGCGGTGTACAAGGCCCTGCAGGCTCTCCCCGACAGTCGGGGCGTTGGATGGCAGGATGTCGAAGTGGTGCGGGCTCGGGAGGGGTTCCCCTCGATACGGCTTCTTGGAGTGGCCGCCAGCCTGGCCGAATCGGTTGGCGGCTTGACCATCCACCTTTCCCTGAGTCATAGCGACACGACGGCGGGCGCCGTCGCCCTGATCGAATCCCCCTGATCGTCACCCTTCCATATCCGACAATCTGAGTCTAGTTTCGTAGCATCCGCAGCAAAACGAGTTGAAAATGATTCTCATGCATGCCCTGGGTCTGTTCCTTAGCACCGCCATCCTGAGCGGGCCGTCCGCGGTCCAGGATGATCCGTCTACCGCACTGCGCCGTTTGGCCGCCACGGCCCAGCTCGCCGCGCAGGAATACGCCATCGGAGTAGTATCGGGCAGCGTTGTCTCCCAAGCCGAGGTCGACGAAGCCGAGTTGTTCCTCGCGGAGGCGCTACGCGCCGCTGATGGTTTGCCGGATGGAGTCAGGAGCCGGACCCGAACGGCCCTCGAATCGATTCTCTCGATGGTCCGCAGCACGGCGGATCCGGCCGATGTCGCTCTGGCGGTGGGTGAGCTCACGTCGGGGTTGTCGCAGGAGTTGGGAATTGCCCTAGATATACTGCCTCGGTTGCCCCCGTCCCATGCCCGGGGGGCCGAACTGTATCAAACGGAATGCGCGTCGTGCCACGGGGACCTGGGTGCGGGGGATGGTCCCGCCGCGGCGGAGTACGACCCGCCGCCAGCCGATCTGAGCGACTTTCTCCGGTTATCGAACCAGTCGCCCCTCGATTTCTATCGCCGTGTAACCATTGGTGTGGCCGGTACCGCCATGCCGCCCTTCGAGGACCTTCTCAGCGAGGAGGATCGCTGGGCCGTGGCACTGTACTCCAGCCGCCTCAGGTTGCCGGCGGCTGAGGGAGAGGTGCCGGCTCATCTCTGGTGGTTCACCACGACCGCAAGGATGTCCGACGATGCCATCGCGCTCGAGTTGTCGGCCCGGGAATCCGATTCTTCGCCCCAGGCGGTTGCCGCGGTCAGAGCCCATGCCGGTCCCGGGAACGAGATAGAACGGTCCCTGGCCACGATGGCCCTGGTCCGGGTGCAGGTCGATTCCGCCTATAGCCTGGCTCTGGACGGACGGCCGGCTGAAGCCGACGCAGCGGCACTGAATGCCTACATCACTTTCGAAGGAGTCGAACTCCAGCTGCGGTCCAGGTCCCCCGGATTGTCCGGCAAATTGGAAGGTTCCTTTGCTACCTATCGGGCGGGGGTATCCGCTGCCAGGCCTCCTCAGGAACTCCGGACTCTCCACGGTGATCTTCTGGGGCAGATCCAGGAGGCGCAAAGTGCGCTGGGACATCGCCTCACACCTTTCGAGTTGTTCTTGCAGTCATTGGTCATCTTGTTGCGCGAGGGTATCGAGGCCATCCTCATCATCGGCGCCCTCATTGCGTTTCTGGTAAAGACCGGCGCCGAGGGGCGCCGCCGGGACGTGTACTTCGGGGTTGGGGCTGCCCTCGCGGCCAGTCTCCTCACTGCAGTGTTGATCGAGACTGTCTTCCACATCAGTGTTGCCCAACAGGAACTACTCGAAGGCGCCACCATGCTGCTGGCGGCCGGTGTTCTGTTTTACGTGAGCTACTGGCTGCTCTCCAAGATGGAAGTCGTGCGGTGGAACCAGTTTGTCCGGGGTAAGGTGCAGCAGGCGCTGGCCGGAGGATCCATTCTGGCTCTTCCTACCGTTGCCTTCCTGGCGGTATACCGGGAGGGGTTCGAGACGGTCTTGTTCTACAAGGCCCTGTTCGTCAGTAGTGGTCCCGTCGAAGCGGCCATCCCGGTGGTTCTCGGCATGCTCGCGGCGTCTGTGTTGTTGGTGGGGGTCTACTTGGCGATCAGCCGTTACGGAGTCAGGATTCCCCTGAAACCGTTCTTCGGCATCACCGGAGTATTCCTCTACTACATGGCCTTCGTCTTTGCCGGCAAAGGCGTGCTGGAACTCCAGGGCGCAGGGATTCTGGGTGTGACCTACGTTCCCTGGGCTCCGGTCATCCCAGCACTAGGGGTGTACGGTACCGCCGAGGGTCTGATGGTGCAGGGGGTCCTGGTCCTGCTGTTCGCCGGCGGGATCGTGTGGACCTTCATGATCGAACCGCGCCGCCGCAAGGCCACGTCCGTGCTGGTACCGGAACCCCACGAGCGGCCCCGGGTTCCCGGCTCGGACCACCCCGAAACGGTAGCGATGCCCCAAAAGGATCTGGTCCGTTCACTCGACCGAATGGACGCCGATCTGGCGGAAGTGAGGGCGGAGATTTCCCGGATCAAGGACAACGTTACGGAGCGGGACGAGTCTGGAGCCCTTCTGACTAGAAGCAAGGGCCAAGAGG
>JBDHMR010000009.1:0-11442 GCA_039656035.1 Gemmatimonadota bacterium | reverse complement strand
CACCGAAATAGAAACTTATGGAATCGACACCGGTGCCCTCGAGTTCGATGGTCCTGCCACCGCGCTCTTCCCTCCCCCAACGCACCAAGCTGGCGCGGCTCTCGATCCTGATCACGGTTGGCACCGTGTCCCAATCCTGTTCGAGGACGTGATACATCGTAATGGCCCGTTCGGTCTGAGCCACCGAGAGTCCGCCGATCTCGCTCTCCGAAGAATCGGACCACTGTGCTCCCTTGCCCGCACCGGTAGGCGGCACCCGGGGGTACAATAGCCGGGCAAGCTCCCCACTGAGGCTCTGACCCACGGTCGACCCCGGACCCACGGTCATAGTCCCCACGCCACCCGTTGGCGCCATGAGGATCTGCCAGGAAGCTCCGCGGACACTGTCCAGCGCCGGCTGCCTCATGGTGGACCGTGGATCCTGGTGGATGGAATCCAGAACGACACGGGCGACGTACCACAGCGTCGGTGGCAGGGTCTCTGTCGAATCGGCAGTCGAATCCGCCGCTGGTACGACCAACGAATCGCGTAGCGTCACCCGGAGGTACGCGGTCCGCCCGAACGTCTCCACCTGTGTCTTGCCACCGGGGTGCATGGTGATCAGGCTGTCGAAGCGCTGGTAGGTAAACGCCTGGTTCTCGACCAGTTGATAGTGGAACCCTTCGGGACGTAACGGTGCTACGGCTTCGGTTACGGCCGCTTCTGCACCCGCGTCCGGCTCGGGTGTTCGGCCGGCGCCGCTCCCCGTGCCGCCGCAGGCCACCCCGGTAGCCGCCAACCACAAGGCCACACTGCGGGATCTCACGGAAGCAGTTCGACCGTAAGCGTGCTGCTGGCCGACACCGGAATGACCGCCGGGATCTGGGGGCCGCTCACCTCGAGTTCCGACTCGACCTCGCGAACCCCGCCGAGGTACTTCCCATCGGGACCGATGAAAAGGAAGCCAACCCCGGTGCTGGTACCCTCGATGTCGATGCCGCCCTGGGCTTCCCGGTACATGGTCGTTAGTGAGGTGTACGTCGTCTCCACTGCCAGCGATTTGACGCCGTGGTAAGTCGTGTCTGCCGTGGCGGTATAGTCCACGTGAGTCATGGTTTCCTGTGAGTCGGTGAACACGCTGTCCACCAGCACACTATCCACCACTCCAGTGACGGAGTCAGTTTCCGTATCAAAGTTCTTCTGGTAGTTGCTGCTGGCAAACTCCAACGTATCAGTCCACGTGTCCCCCACCGAGGCACCAGACACGATATAGGGGAACAGCCCTCGGAGTAGATTTCCCTCGAGTTGGGTGGCCACTTGGGAAGGCGCTGACACGATATGCAGGTCGGAGAGCCGGCCTTTGTCGTCCAGCACGGCGGTCCAGGCGGTCCCGATCAGCTCGGCCAGCATTTTCGGGGTTAGCGCCTGGCCTTGACCCTCGCTGCTTCCCCACAACGTGTCGAGTACGATACGGACTCCGCCATCATCGCCGAGCGTCACGCTCAAATCGCCGGCGAGGTGCACGGCGTTTTCCAATTCCCCCTGTCCCAGTTCGGTAAGGTCGGTCACCGAAGCCGTCTCGATTTCAAAGTGGTATCGGTCGGTGGCCGAGTCCGGGGACGAAACAACCGGGAATGCCAAGAGGCCCAGCACGAGTGCCGGAGTGGCGTAGCGTAACTGCATGGTATCTCCCATTTCGGAAAAAGGGCCCCGCTAGAACGGGGAGTCAGGATTCTGATCAGCGTTGTGAGGGTTCCGTGGCTTTCGTCCTGCCGAACACCGCCATCAACTCGGTGTCGCTGGTGGTGACCTTGAGGAGGGACCAACCTCGGCGGGTCATGTCTTTGCGCCACGCGCTCAGCTTGTGCCAGTCGCCGGGCTTGGCCTTGAGCACGCGCACGTCGGCCACCTCGTTCCAGCGAGTCGGATAGTGGACCTGCTCCGGGGGGCGGTGATAGCGTGTCGTCATAATAAAATCGCAACGTCGTGCGAGGGCAGAACTTACCGCGGCTGGTGCAAGTCGGCAAGTCGGGGTTTCGTCCCCTGGGACTAAGGCCCTGGGGAGATGTGCGAAGGGAGGCCGGGTCGTAAGCCGAGTTCTGTTCGTCTACCGAGGTAGACGGATGATCATCTATCTGGGACGCCCGTCGCCGGACGCCTCGAGCAGCCTACCCACGGCTCGAGCGGTGCGGGTCGCACCTCGCCGCCTATTTGGCCTTGCTCCGATTGGGGGTTACCCTGCCACCGCTGTTGCCAGCGGCGCGGTGGGCTCTTACCCCACCTTTTCACCCTTACCCACCGAAGTGGGCGGTATATTTTCTGTGGCCCTGTCCGTCGCCTTGCGGCGCCCAGGCGTTACCTGGCAATCTACCCTGTGGAGCTCGGACTTTCCTCGAGGCCCGAAGGCCCCGCGATCACCGCACCCGACCCCTTCGCGCTGGAAAGATAACGCCCCCCGCCGGGGCAGGAAGGACCGGCCCGCTCCGTCAGCCGGCTTCTGATGACAATTGTGCCAGGCGCTCCTCGGCCCGGTTCCGAAGGGTGTCGGTCGAATCCGTGGCCGATTGCCACTGAGCCACGACCTGGCGGTACTCCCGCTGGGCGTCTTCCACCCGTCCGAGTTCCTCGTAGGCCATGGCCCTGAGCATCCTGACCCGACCCAGCATGCCCCAGCGTACGTCGAAGTAGTCGGTCCGGAAATGGTCCGGCTCGAACTCTTCCAGCAGCGCCACCGTCTTCCCGTACTCGCCGAGTTCGAAATACACCTCGGCTTCCATCGGCTTGCGAAACCACCCGGACTTCTTGGCCGGGCCGGTTTCCTCGAGGATAGACCGGGCGCCGGGCATGTCGTCTTCGCTAAGGGCGAGCCAGGCCCGGACCTCACGGGAAAAATCTTCGCCGGTGAGGGCCCGCAGTTCGGTCAACGCCGTGGTGTCGTTTGTCTGGAGGAAGATGCCCAGAGCAGCAGCCGCGCCCGAGTGTGCCACATGCGGGCGGTCTTTCGGTTCCGCTCGACGGGCTGCCTCGGCGGCGCTCTCCCACACCCTGCGCTGGGTGGCAATCGGCGCCCCCGTCGCTGAGTACAGATGGCTCAGACGCCACCGCTGCCACTGCAAGGGGTCGATTTCGGTGCTGTGGGTAGCCGGCATCAACTTGAGTGCCGTGCGTACCTGGTCGGCAAACTGAATCGCCTGTGCAGCTCGCCCCAAGTTGCCCTGGTAGGCAAACACGTTGGCGGTGGCTTCCACCGACTGGACCAGGTTGTAGTCCGGATCGAGGCCGCTGAAGTCTCCCGGAGTGACCGAGTCCATCGCTTCCCGCAGCACCTCCGCCGCGCTATCTGGGTTCCCTGCCGCAAAGAATATCCGGGCCCGCGCGAATGGGAGCTCAGGATGGAGGGTCCCGTCCTCCTCCATCTGATCGGCCTCTGCCAGCGCCGAAGGATACTCCCCGCGGCTGACGTAGGCCTCCATCAGCGCGTGCCTGGCGCGCAGCCCTGTCGGTTGGGTGGCAACCCAGTTCCTGGCCAAGCTGAGTGACGCGTCGCGCGCTCGATCGATGGCGCGGGCCATGGCAGTGGAGTCCAACAGGAGTTCGCCGTCCATGGTCCGGGCGCCCACGAAAGAATCCGGTGGAACCAGGGCGATCCTGGTATACGGCCGTCCCGCTTCGTGCAGCATGGCGTCGACGTGGTCGAAGGCCAGTGTGAAGCCCGGGTCGAGTTCCGTCGTCCGCATGAAGGCCCTGAGGGCGTTGGTCCACCGCTGGGGAGCCGGGAGTTCCTCGTCGTGGAACCACGAGTCGCCCAAGCCATACCACGCCTGGGTGGCGTTGGGATCGCGGCCAATGATGTCCTGGTAGTACTGGCGGGCCATGGACAGGTTGCCATCGATGAAGGCCCGATACGCCCTGATAAGGGTACGCTGGGTCAGCGGCAAGTCGCTGGAGTAGCGGCCCGCCATGGCGATTGCGCGATCCGACTGGGCGTCGTTGCCTCCGTAGATCCAGCCGCGCGAGATGGCCAGGTGGTAGTACGCCAAGCCGAAGGTGCTGTCGATCTGCGTGGCCCGTTCGAGGTCGATTATGGCGTCGCCCAACTCCCACTCGTTCAGGTGGTCCACACCGCTGAGATAGGCGCGGTAGGCCTCGAGAGAGCCGGTCGTAGCCCTGGCGAGGTCGGTGGTGATCCCTTCGGGCGCTCCGCTCAGGTTGAGAATGCGCGATGCCAGGTCGTCGAATAGCAGCCGGACGTCGCTCCCGAGTAACCCGCTGGCGCTCGCCAAGTCGATGCGATCGCCGGTGGCCACGTCGAACACCCGGGCAGCCAGGTGAAGCGAGTCACCGGCTTGATCGAATTCTCCAAGAACCACGGTCCACACACCCGCTTGCCGGGCCAGCTGTCGGGCCTGGGTGAGACCGATGGTAGCATCCGGCGTCAACCCGCCCTGGTCGAGGAGGTCGTGCACCCGTCCGTGATCCACCACCGTGAGATCGTCCCATTGTGAGAGGTCGAGCGCCAGCATGCTCAGGCTTCCCTCCCGCAACCACTCGTTCGAGGGTTCGTTCCTGAGGTTGTCGAACGGCAACACCAAGATCGAGTGGCGGGGGTTCACCCCGTCGGGAATCCGGTTGGGATCATTGCGGGTCAGCCCGTAGGTTGCCGCTACCAGGAGCACGGCCGCCGCCACCGCCGCTTGCAGCCAACGCCGCCGGCGGGCAGTGGCGGGGATGTGGCGGTCGGCCGCGTCTCCCATTTCCGCCCCGTCCTGCCATCGGTCTGCCCGTGGCTTCTCCAGGGCCCGCATGACGGCATGGGCCAGGTTGGGGGGACACTCCCGGCGCAGTTGGCGGATGGGTTTGGGTTTGGTCGAGAGATGTTGCGACACCACCACGCGATACGAGCCCTCGAACGGCGGCCTTCCGGCCAACATCTCATAGCCCATGACCCCCAGGGCGTAAAGATCGCTCCGGGCGTCGATGCTCTCACCCGATGCCTGTTCCGGGCTCATGTAGGTTGGCGTGCCCAACACCAGTCCGTCGCCTGTTATCACGGCGGCGCCGTCCCCGCCACAGATCCGGGCGATGCCGAAGTCCACCAGCATGGCGCGGCCCGTGGCCTTGTCCAGCAGAACGTTGGCCGGCTTGATGTCCCGGTGGACCACGCCAGCGCCGGCGGCGGCGTTGAGCGCGGCGGCAACGTCCTTGATGATGCAGGAGACGTCCTGAACTGGTAGTCGTTCTTCGCGGTTCAAACGCTCCCGCAGGGTCTCCCCGCCCACGTAGTCCATCACGTAGTACAACAGCCCGTCGGCTTCTCCGGCGGCGTGGATGGCAACGATGTTGGGATGTCTCAGCCGGGCCACCGTCCGGGCCTCGGTGAGGAACCGCTGGGCGATGGTGCCGTGATCGGCCAGTTCGGGCTGAACCACTTTGATGGCGACCGGGCGGCTCAAGGTCAGGTCACGGGCCAGGAATACCACCCCCATGCCGCCATGGCCGAGTTCCCGCTCGAGGACGTACTGCTCACCGAGAGCGGCTTGGAGGCGGTCGCTCAATGCCGACTGGTTGGGGGGCATGTAAGTCACTCCGATCTGCCGGACATCTGGCTGGTATCCGTAGGGCTTGCAACACTTGGGACGATCCCGAAGTTCCCCCGCCAAGGGGTTCAGAAGTGCAATTCCCTAGTTAGATGCCTCGACGCTGGCAAAGCGTTGCGCGCCAAGGCCGGGCACGGGACGGTTTGAACTCGGTCCGGGTTTGAACCCTGGTTGAACCAGGACTGGTAGCCTGTCTCCGAAAAGAATATGGAGCCTGGCATGCCTTACCGTCCAAGAACTACTAATTCCTCTTCCCCCAATCCCACCGTGGCGACGGTACTGATGCCGCGCGAGCGGTCCCGGGTCGACGCGGCGGGTGACGGCTGTTTCCGTATCGTTCACCGCGATTCGGTCCCAGAAGCTATCAGGGTGGTCCGCGAACGGGGGGTAGACGCCTTTCTGGTCTCGGTTCACCGCTGTCAGGATAGTGACCTCCGTGCCGTCGGGAATCTAGTTCGAGATTTTCCCAGCATTCCTACGGTAGCCCTGGTGTCCCAGCATGAGGTCGCGGCCAGCGAGACGTTGTTGCACCTCGGGGCCACCGGCGTGCAGCAAGTCGTCGATGTTACCTCCCCCAGTGGGTGGCAGCGCTTGCGGCAAATCGTCGGTCCTCCCGCTTCCAGGGCCGTCAGCCGAATCCAAGGACCCATTCTCGACGCCCTGGCCGATTCGCCGCCTGACAACCGCATGTTCTTCGGGGCATTGATCCGGCTGGCGCCCGAAGTCGTGTCTGTTCGTCATCTGGCGCGGCAACTCGATCTGCGGCCCAGTACTCTGATGTCCCGGTTCGGCAGGGCAGGCCTCCCATCCCCCAAGAGCTATCTTGCCGGAATCAGGTTGTTGCATGCCGCCCTGCTGTTTGAGTCGGGCGGACTGTCCGTGGCCGACGTTGCCTATCGGCTCGAGTATTCGTCGCCCCAGAGTCTCGGCCGTCATCTGCGCGCCATGCTGGGGATCACCGCCACCGAGTTCCGGCGCCGTTTCCCCTTCACCACTGCCCGTGACCGCTTCCTGAGTCGGATGATTACTCCTTACGAGAGAATCTGGCCCACGTTCCGACCAATGGGAGCGACCGGCCGGTAAGAGAAAGACGAAGGGGCCGTGCTTGGCAGCACGGCGGCGCGGGCGGCGGGGGCAGCGGGGGCGGCGAGAGCAGTGTGAGGTGGCTGGGTTGATTAGTGGACGTGGGTGCTGTGTTAGCCTTGGAACTACAGGCCCAGGTCGCGGATAGTAGTAAGAACTACTACTATTAATCCTGCCGATTCCAAGAGCTCGCGGCCGCCCTGGAGGCGGTCTACCACGCTCAGGACGCCGATCACATCTCCTCCCTGGGACGTTATCTCCTCTATCGCTTGTTTGGCCGATCCGCCAGAGGTAATCACGTCCTCGACTACCACCACCGGCATCCCGGCGGCGAAGTTTCCTTCGATCTGGCGCTTGGCGCCGTGGCTCTTGGCGGCCTTGCGCACGCTGAAGGCGTCGATAATCGGAGGGGCTTGGGCGCTGGCGGCGGCTATGGCATAGGCCACCGGGTCGGCACCCATGGTGAGGCCGCCGACCGCTTGCGGGTGCCATCCGGCTTTCCGGATGGCTTCCAGGCCCAGGCGGCCTACGACCTGCTGGCCCTGAGCCGACATGGTGGTGGGCCGGGCGTCTATGTAGTAGGTGGATCGTTGGCCGGAGGCGAGGACGAAGTCACCGGTTTGGAGCGAGCGGTCCTTGAGGAGCTGGATCAGGGTCGCTTGGTCATTCACCCCTTGCTACCGAACAACTTCGACAGGAAACCCGTCCTGGGCGGTTCCTCGGTCTCGGCCGCCTGGCAGAAGCCGTCGGTGAATTCCCTGATCGATTTGCTGCGGTCCTTGAGGTCGCGCCTCAGTCCCGCCATGACGCCCGCCTCCAGCGCGGGGGAGAACTTGAGGCCCTTGACCGCGGAGTTCAGCGGCGTGGCGTCTTGCGACAGCAGCAGCTGGAACAGCTCCCGCGGGGTCCGTCCCGGGAAGGGGAGCTCGCCGGTGAGCAGGTAGTAGGTGATGGTGGCCAGGCTGTACACGTCAGCCTGCTCGCCCACCAATTCCCCGCTGAGTGTCTCTGGAGCCACGTACTGAAGCGTCCCCACAAAGAAGCCCGCTCGGGTCAATCGGTCCTCGGCTGGGCCGGAGGCGTCCCGGGCTATGCCGAAGTCGAGTAGGTAGGCGCCCTGAGTGGCCGGATCGTACATGACGTTGGCCGGCTTGAGATCCCGATGGATGACCCCGGCCTTGTGGGCCGCGGTGAGCCCGTCCCCGAGTTGCCGGATGATTCGGGCCACCAACTGAGGCGCTATGGGGCCCGAGCGGGAGGCGAAGGTGGACAACGGCTCGCCGGGAGCCCATTGGAGCGCCAGGTAGTACAGATTGTCTTCGGTTTCGCCGAAATCGTAGGTTTCGACCACGTTCGGGTGGACCACGCGCCTGCCGTACTCGGCCTCACGGAAGAAGCGCTTGACGGCATTGGGGTCTTTACTGAGGCGGGGCCGCAGAACCTTGACAGCCGCAACCTCGGAATCAGGATTCTCGGCCCGATACACGGTAGCGGTCCCGCCCTCGCCGATGTACTCGCTCAAGCGGTACCCGGCAATTGTTCGACCCACGAGGTTCTGTTGTGCCATGATGACCGCCAAGCTACTCTCTCAGGCCCGTACCAGCAAGCGGCTTATGCGTTTCCGCTTGACGGCCAGCGATCCCTGCGACTAACCTTTCAATGAGATGACTTCATGACGTTCACATGGTCTACGGGGGAGCAGTGACTCGGCGTTTTCTGGTGGTGGTCCTGTCGGTGGCCTTCGGAGCTGGGTGCGGCAGCCAGTGGAAGCGTGTCGGAACGGATGAACCCGGGCCATCCGCCGAAGAATCGCTTACTGACGCCTTCAATCCCCAGAACTCCTACCGGGGCATGGGGCGCCTCACGGCGCCGGAACCCCTGCCGTTCATCGGCCACGTGGTGTTCGCCGACGGTCCGGCGGATTCGGTCATCGCCGTGATCGGCCTGTCGCTGGAGAACCGTTCGCTCACCTTCCAGCGTGAAGGCGACAGTTTCGTCGCTCGCTACCGAGTCGAGATGCGCCTTTCGCAAGAGGGCGACCCGCCCATCCGGCTGGCCAAGGAAGAGGTGGTAAAGGTTCCCACGTTCCAGGAAACGTTGCGCAACGACGAGAGCGTGTTGTTCCAGCAGAGTTTCCATTTGATCCCGGGACAGTACACGGTGGCAATTGCGGTGAGCGACAGGGCGTCGCCCGCCCAAAGCAGGGCCCAGGCCGACTACCTGGTACCGGATTTTGCGCCGGGCTCAACATCCGAACCGATCATCGTCTATCAGGTGACGGGCCGCGATTCTCCCCGGCAACCACTTTCGATCCTGTTGAATCCGCGTGGAGCGGTGTCGTACGGCGGTGATACCCTGCTGGCGTACATCGAGGGCTATGGCTTCCCCGAGCCCACCAAGGTGCCGTTCGAGGTGCGGGATGAGTTCGACAAGGTGGTCTACAGCGACTCTCTCCTGTTTCAAGGCGTCCACCCGGTGGAGAGCCACATCGTTCGGCTGGCGCCGGACAGCCAGCCGTTGGGCGAGATAACTCTGGCCGTCGGGTCGGAAGCCGATCAGCGGGTTACTTCGGCCCTGGTGTCGTTCTCACAGGGCTGGGTGCTGACGAACTACGACGAGATGCTCGGTCTGTTGCGTTACTTCGGTCACGACGAGTGGGTGGACAGTCTGCGCCGGACCCCCGCCAACCAGCGGTCCATGGTGTGGCGGGAATTCTGGATGGCCACCGACCCCAACAAGGCCACGCCCGAGAACGAGGCCCTGGATGTGTACTTTGCCCGGGTGCAGGCCGCCAACAGGTTGTTCCGCAACGAGGGTTTGCCCGGGTGGCGTACCGACCGCGGGGAAGTGTACATCACCATCGGACCACCCGATGAGGTATTCGACAACCGCACCGACGCCGAGGGGCGGTACATCGTGTGGAGCTACACCCAACTGCGTCTCGACTTGTTCTTCGAAGATCTTGCCCGGTTCGGGCACTACCGGCTTACTCCGCAATCCCGGGCCGACTACTCGCGCGTTGCGGTGCGAGTGCAGCGTGCCGGGTAGCTGAACAGCACCACCCGGGAATGCCGCACCATACTCCGCCGCAACTGTTCCTGGTGGACGGGTACGCCCTGATCTATCGCGCGTTCTTCGCCATGATCAGCCGGCCGCTCACCACCTCCAAGGGGATCAACACTTCGGTCGCCTGGGGGATCGTCAATTTTCTGCTGCGGCTGCGGGACAAGTACCAGCCCGACTACATCGCCTGGATCAATGACGCGGGCGATTCGTTTCGCACTGAGACCTATCCAGAGTACAAGTCGACCCGCGAAAAACTCGACGACGAGCTGCAGGCGGACTTCGATCAGTCGCTGGATCACGTCAGCGCGCTGCTGGAGGCGTTTCACCTGCCACAGATCGAGGTCGCCGGCTACGAGGCGGACGACGTGATCGCTACGCTCGCCACCCGGGCGGACGAGGCCGGGTACCAGGCGGTGATCGTTTCGGGTGATAAGGATTTTTATCAACTCATCGACGACCACATTGCTCTGCTCAATCCGGGCCGGGGCGGCCCGGCCGCGGTCACCGAGCAGTGGGTCGACATGGCCAACGCCGAAGAACGGTTGGGCGTGCCGCCCCGCCAGGTGGTCGACTACCTCGCGTTGGTAGGCGACAGCTCGGACAACATACCCGGAGTAAAAGGCATCGGCCCCAAGGGGGCGGTTACGCTGCTGAAGGAGTACGGCGATCTCGAGTCCATCATCGCCCAGGCTCCGTCGTTGAAGCAGAAACGTCCGCGCGAAGCGCTCGCGGCCCACGCCGACAACGCGCGCTTGTCCCGCGACCTGGTCACCCTCAAGCGCGACCTTCCCGTCGACGTGGAGTTCTCCGACCTGGTGGCGCGGGAGCCGGACGCGGAAGCCCTGGCGGCCCTGCTGTCGGAGTTCGAGTTCTACAGCTTGGCGGAGCGGCTGGATCTGGACGCCGCGTCCCCAGTGGTCGGGCAGGGGGCTGTCGCCGCGGTGGAGGACGCACCGCCGGTGGTGGTGGTCGATGATCCCGCCGACCTTCCCCGCCTGGTCGATACCCTGCGGGCCGGCAGTCCAGTGGCGCTTTCCGTCCAGGCCTCTTCCGGTGCGGTTCGCAGCGCTTCTCTGACCGGTATCGGGCTGGCGCTGGCAGGTGGAGAGACCTGGTATCTGCCGTTCGGTCACCGCAACAGCGTTGGAGCCCTGGCCGCACCGGCCCCGGTGTCCAACCTGCCACCGCTGTCCGACCCGGCGTGTGGCCCGCTGGCTGAACTCTTGGCCGACAGCGCGGCCTCCAAGCTGGGTCACGACATGAAGTTCGGCTGGGAAGTACTGCGAGGTGCCGGCGTTGAGCTCGCCGGAGTGGCGCACGACACTTTGCTGGAGAGTTTCGTACTCGATCCCGGCCGGCGCTCTCACACGCTCGACAACCTGAGCCTGGACCAGACCGGCGCCCAACTGCGACCATGGCACGACGTAGTCGGCAAGGGCAAGACCCGGATCGACTTCGCGGAAACCGCGGTGACCATCGCCGCCGAATACGCCGGGCGGCGGGCGGCGGCAGCACTGGCGCTGCACCAAATCTTTGCGCCGGAATTGGAACGGTTGTCACTCACCACGCTGCTCAACGAAATCGAGATGCCGCTCATCGAAGTGCTGGTCGACATGGAGTGGGCCGGTATCGCCATCGACCAGGCACTGTTCGCCCAGTTGTCGCAACGGTATTCGCGCGAGCTCGAGGAACTCAAGGCAAAGACCTATCA
This sequence comes from Gemmatimonadota bacterium, assembly GCA_039656035.1. GTDB lineage: Bacteria > Gemmatimonadota > Gemmatimonadetes > Gemmatimonadales > GWC2-71-9 > N074bin45. The sequence continues at coordinate 6 of JBDHMR010000009.1, read as the reverse complement.
GGCCGC
>JBDHMR010000008.1:0-12558 GCA_039656035.1 Gemmatimonadota bacterium | reverse complement strand
CTCGGTGATGTCCCGCACGGCCAGCACTTCCTGATTCCCGGTAGCCGCCACGGCGGCCCGGAACATGGTCAGGTCTTTGGGACACGAGACGATGAAGTCGGTGATCCGGTCGAGTTCGACCGCCTCGCGGATGCGAATCTCGCTGGGGCGCTCGGTCAGGCTGCTGTCATCCATCCAGATCCGCCCACCGCCCGCCCCGCAGCAGAAGGAGTTGGCCCCGTGGCGTGGCATCTCCACCAGGTTGGCGCCCAGCAGTTCGAGCAGCCGGCGCGGCCACTCGGTCATCTTGTTGTAGCGCGACAGGTAGCAGGGATCGTGGAACGTTACCCGACGGAGGATCGGCTGCTGCACCGTGAGCGCGCCCGATTCGATGAGCCGGACGAGAAGTTCGGTGTAGTGCCGCACCGTGTAGGACGCGCCCATGGCAGGGTATTCGTTGCGGAGCGCATTGAGCGAGTGCGGATCGGTGGTCACGATCTCCTTGAATTGGGCCTTAGCCAGCTGTTCGATGTTCTGTTCCGCCAGGACCTCGAACAGGCCTTCCTCGCCCACGCGGCGCACGTCGTTGCCGGAGTTGCGCTCACCCTCGTACAACAAACCGAAATCGAGCCCAGCTTCCTGGAACAGGTGGGCCACCTGGATGGTGGTATCCCTGACCTGCTCGTCGTAGGACGCGTAATCCCCGACGAACCAGAGGACCTCCACCGGCTCCTTGCGCGCGTCCTTGACGGTGAAAGGCAGCTTCTTGGTCCACTTGGCCCGCATGCGCGCCGACTTGCCGAAGGAATTGCCCTGCTTGCCCAACGTCATCAAGGCGTCCTGCAGTCCGGGTTCGATCTCCCCCTGATCGACCAGAGAGCGTCGCATGCCCACGATGGTGGGCACGTGTTCGATCGCCACGGGACATACCTCGACGCACGCCAGGCAGGTGGTGCACGCCCACAGAGTGTCCGCGCTGATGATCTGACCGGTCATGGTGGCATCGGTGTCGCCGTAGACCAGATCAGTCCGCCGTTCCTGGCCCAGCACCACGCGAGACCAGGCCGCGTCGGCGTGTTGCCGCAAGTCGAGAATCAGGTCCCTGGGCGACAGCGGCGCCCCGGCGGCACGGGCGGGACAGGCCACGTGACAGCGGCCACACTTGGTGCAGGCGTCGAAATCGAGGAGCTGCTTCCAGGTGAAATCGGTCAGGTCCCGCTGCCCAACGTGATCGGAAGATTCAATGGGTGGCGTGAGACGCCGGCCGGCGAGGGGGTCCTTGAACGCCATGTTGAAGGCATCCACCAGGAGATGGACGCCCTTGGAGAACGGGAGATAGGCCACGAAAAATAGAGCGGCGATTCCATGCACCCACCAGGTAATCTTGTGGGCTGCAAGCCCCCAGCCCAGCTGATCGAAAACGCCGGCCAAGCCCCAACCGACCGGCGACCACCGCTCGAACGCCGGGAACCCGGTGCCGGCGATGCGCAGGCCCTCGAGGATGAAGCCGGTTACCCCCAGAAAGAACAGCAGGCCCACGAACAACCAATCGCCGGCGCGGAATCCGCCGCGCCGGGTTTCGTCACCAAGATCCGGGCGACCGTAGTCCAGTTCCTGCGGCCGCCTGACACCGCGGCGCAGACCCATGAGCACCAGTCCCACGAGGAAAGCGACGCCGAAGACGTCGAGGATGACCGAGTACCAACGGTAGAACGCTCCGTGGAAGAAATGCCACGCCGGATTTACCAGGGGTATGATGTCGGCGTCGACGGTGAGAATGGCCGTGCCGATGAAGAGCGCGATGAAGCCCCACATGAGGAGGCCGTGGGCCAGACCCACAAACCAGTGCCGTTTTCCGACGGTAGTTTGGCCTAGAGCCTGGCCTGCGGCCCGGACCAGCCGTTGCCACAGGTGTTGCCACCGCCGCTCGGGCTTCCCGCGCATGTACTTGCGGACCTTGAGCACGACCCCGAGCGTGAAGATCCCCATGGCAACGATGGCCAGGGCGTAGAACACGCCCCTGGCCATCGGGGAGAAGTTGAGAAAAACTTCCCGGGTAACGTCTTGCTGGACGACGGACACTAGGCCTCCGCGCGCGCCTTCACCCGCTCGGTCAGTTCCGGAATGACATCGAACAGGTCGCCGACGACACCATAGTGGGCGACCGAGAATATCGGAGCGGCCGCGTCCTGGTTGATGGCCACGATGAGATCGGCGTCGCGCATGCCTTCGAGGTGTTCGGGAGCGCCGCTGATGCCCACCGCGAGATACAACTTGGGCTTGACCGTCTGGCCGGACTTGCCGACCTGCCGAGACTTCGGCAACCAGCCGGCGTCGACCACCGGGCGGGAGGCCGATACGGCTCCGCCGAGCGCCTCGGCCAACTCATCGACCATCTCGATGTCGTCGCCGTCGCCGATGCCACGGCCGACCGAGACGAGTATATCAGCCTTGGTGATGTCGACGTCGCCGCCTTCAGGCACGATCAGCTTCGAGAAGCTGATGCCTCCGGTATCACCCTGGTAGGCCACGACCTCCACCGCCGGCGAGCCTTCCTTCTTACCCTCGTCGGCGGGGAACGATCCAGCCGAGGCTGTTACCAGGCAGTGCTCTCCCTCGACGCTGGACTCGATGTTGACCTTGCCACCATAGAGCTGGCTGGTGATCAATGGCTTTCCGTCGTCGATGACGACATTGACGGCGTAGGCCGCGAGCGGCCAGCCGAGCGCACCGGACAGACCCGCAGCCGTATCCATCCCTACAGCACTGTTGGGGCACAGGGTCAGGAGCGGTCCCCGTTCCTGCAGTATGGGAGTCAACGCCGCCACATACCCCGACGGGGTGAAGTTGGCCAGAGACGGGCTGTTGACCGCAATTACCTGGTCGGCGGCGCCGAGTTGTCCGGCGATCCCTTCGACGCCATCACCGAGGACGACGGCGACGGCGTTGCCGCCGCCCGTGCCGGCCAACTGTTTGGCTTTACCGAGGAGTTCGAAACTCGCCTCGGATACGGTGCCGTCTCGCTGTTCGATCAGTACGAAAATATCCTGGCTCATCGTGTTACCCGGGTATGAGGCCGCGATCGCCGAGGATCGTTGCCAATTTCTCTACAATGGCGTCGGTGTCGCCTTCGATCATCTCCGCGTGTCCGCCGGCTTCGGGGACGAACATGCGCTGCACTATCAGGCCGGACGACGCGTCCGCCTCGGCGGGGACGGTCTCCAGAGAGGCTGTCTTCATGATTTGCCGTACCCGGCTCACCGGGGCGTAGCGCGGCACGGCCCTGGCGGCCTGGATGCCGAGGACGGCCGGGAGATCGACGTGGAACTCGGCGAGAAAACCGCCGGCGTATTCCTGATTGATCGTCACCGCCTTGCCGTCGTCGGCCGGTGCCACGTGGGTCACCACGCTCACGTGGGGGATGCCTACCCGGGCGGCCAGGAGAGGCCCCACCTGTCCGTCAACGTTGTCCATCGCCTGCACGCCGGTGAGAACGAGGTCGTAGGAGCGCCCCTCGAGCGCGGTGGCGAACATGCCGGCGGCGGTATGGGAGTCGACGGGGGCCTCGAGGTCGCCCACCTTGACCGCCGCATCGGCGCCCTTGGCCAACCCGGTGTAGAGCACCTCGTCGATGTCCTCGGTACCCAGACCCATCACGGTCACGGTCCCGCCGGTAGTTTCCTTGAGGTGCAGCGCTTCCTCGAGGGCGTGGTCGTCGAATTCGTTGATCACCCAGCTCAGACAGTCAGGGTCCAGCTCGGTGCCGCTGTCGGCGATCTCGAGTTCTTCCGCCAAATCGGGAACCTGTTTCACCAGGACTACGATGTTCATGCTGCGGCCTCCCCTGCCGGTTGCATGGCGCGATCGATCAGTTCGATGATGTCGGCCACGTCGAGCTTGCCGTCGTTGCCGGTGCTCTTGACGGCGTCTTCAAAACGGGATGGTTCGTAGGGACAACACACTGCGAGCGCTTCCGCCCCTGTATCCACCGCCTCCTGCACCCGCCGCTCGCTCAACCGCTCGCTGGTGTGTTCGGCAACCAGGCCGTCGAGCCACATGCCACCACCGCCACCGCCACAACAGAATCCCGTGGCCTTGTAGTGGGGCATTTCTCTAAGAGACACTCCAGGAATGGCTTCCAGCAGCTTACGCGGAGCCTCGTACTCGCCGTTGTGACGACCGAGGTAGCACGGGTCGTGGAACGTGAGGTTCAGGTCGACGTCGGTCTGGAACAATTCGCCGAGCTGATCGAGGTATGGCACCAGGAACTGCGTGTAGTGCATCACGTTGTAGTCACCACCCAGTGCCGGGTAGTGATGCTTGAACGCGTTGTAGGCGTGTGGGTCCATGACCACGAGCTTGTCGAACTCGTACTTGTTCATTGCCTCGATGTTCTTTTCGGCCAGCATTTCGAACAAGCCCGGTTCGCCTGCCAGACGGGCTGAATCTCCGTCGCTCCGCTCCTCGACTCCCAGGATGGCGAAGTCCACGCCCAGTGTCGTCAGGACGCGCGCCATGGCACGGGCCGCGTCCTGGCCACGCGGATGGTACGAGGTGTAGTCCGACACGTACCACAGAACGTCCACCGGCCGCTGAAGCTTGCCGATGATGGGAACCTCGACGTCGGCCTCCTTGATCCAGTTGATACGCTTGCGGGCCGAGTCTCCCAGGGGGTTTCCTTGGCGCTGCATGTTCTCGAACGCCGTGGCGAGTTCGGCGGGCACCTTCCCTTCGAGAACGGCTTGTTCGCGAATGGCAGGCATGATTTGAATCATGTCGACGACCTTGGGACACACCCGGAGGCACGCTGCGCACGTGGTACAGAGCCACAGATCCGGGTCGTCCGTCAGGTCGTTGCCGAGCTGGACCTTGCGGACGATCTTGCGCGGACCGTAATCACCGACGGCTTCGACGGGACAGACGGGGACACACTTGGCGCACTGATAGCACCACCCGAGTGAGTCGCCCCCTTCGAGGGCCCTGACCCAGTCCATGGTGTCGGTCGAGTAGTCCGTCAGTTCCCTGGGCTGCAACATCCGGTTCCAGTGACCGGAAATGTCCACCCCGTCGATGACGACCTCGTCCAGCTCGACGACACCGTCGACCTTGCTCAGGCCTCGATTCTCACTCATGATCGCGTCTCAAGCCGGTTCACGGACAAGAGGCGGCGTACCAAGGCGGGGAGTTCGGGGATCACCTTGTTGAACTCCTGGGTCATGCGCATTCGGAGTACGGTATAGAGGTACACGCCGTAGATGGCGGCGAGGTACACGTCGACGGCAAAGCGGCTCGCCCTCATCCGGTGGAAGCCGATCTGGTCCGCGGTTTCCACCACGGCTTTCACGGCGGCACCGACCTTCCCATAGATGCTTCCCGCATCGGGGCCGTGCAGGTCGTAGTCCGTCACCAGCACCAATGGAAGCGCGCCGGTTTCGGCCTTGGGGTCCCACATCCACCGGGACCACAGCCAGTACCGGTCCGGATCGGCATAACGGAGGCATTCTCCGGCAAACTCACGCCGGGTGGGTGCAGCGATCATTTCGAGCCGCTGATCGAACGCCATGAATCGGGCGGTCACCTCGCCGTCGCCGTACACCAACGCGTGGATGGCCGCGCCCATATCTTCAGCGGGAATCGCTTCGAGAATGGCGCCGGCCCGGCGCCGCGTGGCGAAAGTACTCCCCAGCAATCGACGGGCTTCTTCCGCGGGAGCAGCTTCGAGACGGGCCGCGTCGAGGCTCGACCGCATGGCCGCGTGCTTTTCCTCGAGTTCGGCAGCAACCGCGGAGATTTCCTCTTCACTGATCTTGATCAACGCCTCGCGCATGAACTCGACCGCGCTGGGCGCGTCGAGAACTGCCGATTCCGTTCCAGCCGTCTCGCTGTGGTCGATCACGACGCCGCCGCCGCGGCCCGGCGCAGCGAGCCGATCGCTTTCATTGCCGCGGCGCCGGCCATGCCCATGGTGTCTTCCAAGTCCTTGGGGCCAGCCGCCGCCCCGGCAACGTAGATGCCGACCGTGTCGGTCGAGACCGGATCCATCGGTTCGCCGGGCACGTGGATGAAGCCGTACTTGTTCTGACCGACCCCGAACACCTCGGCCATGGCCCGGGTGCCCTTGCTCGGTTCCATGCCTACCGAGAGGACGATGACGTCCATGAGCACCTCCATGGGACGTCCCATGGTGGTGTCTTCGCCCTTCATGAGCAGCCGGCCATCCTTCTTGACGATCTCGGTGACGATACCCCGGACGTAGACGACGTTGTACTTCTCCTGGGCCGGCCAGTAGATTTCGTTCTCCCAGAAGCCGTACATCCGCATGTCGATGTAGAAGATGTAGACCTTGGTATCCGGGAGGAGCTTGCGGATTTCGATGGCTTCTTTCGACGCCACGCCGCAGCACACCTTGGAGCAGTATTCGTTGCCGATGCGCCGGTCGCGCGAGCCCACGCACTGAATGAAGGCCACACTCTTGGGAACCTCACCGTTCGACGGCCGGACGAAGTTCTTGTCATACAGCATTTTTTCGGCGTCCGGCAGCGTGATGACATCCGCGTGCTCGTAGTAGCCGTACATCTGGGTCTCGCGACCGGGATCGAAGTGCTGGAACCCGGTGGTGAGAATGACGGCTCCTACCTCGACGTCGGTGGTGGTACCGTCGTTGTGTTCGATGGTCACCTTGAAGGCGCCCGCTTCTCCGGACGAGGCCACCACGCGCGATTCGAGATGGATCGTTACCTCAGGCCGGTCGACCACCCTTGCCCGGAGCCGGTCGAGCGCCTCCGAAGCAGACTCCAGGCTCGGAGTCAGGGCCGCGTAGTACGCCTCGTCGGGCGTCCCACCCAGCCGGTCGCGCTGTTCCACCAGAATGGCCTGGACACCGAGATCGGCGATCCCGCCGGCGGCCTCGAGTCCGCCAGGTCCGCCCCCTACCACCAGGACTGCATCAGGCATCCGCATCCTCCCATGTGAGGAACTGCTTTTCACCGGATTCCAGCTTCTTCAGATCTACTTGGAACTCCGCCCACTTCTCCTCCCAATCAATGCCCATCTTGGTGAGGAGAGCAGTGTAGTCAGTGCTGTGCCAATGGAGTTGGCACACCCGATAGGGGTGCGCGCCCATGGCGAGGGCGGCGAACTGTGCCTCGGACAAGACCGGTACGCCGACCTTGCGATCGTGCGCCCGCGCGGCGAACTGACTCTGGTCGAGGGTCGTCACACAGCCCGTGTCGTGGGTCAAGGTGACATCGGGATTTGCCTCTTCTTGCATGACCTCGATCTTGCGCAGCGTGGCGAACGAACGGGTAAAGTCCCGCTCAACCAGGATGTGGCGGAACCCGAAGCCGCAGCAGTCGAACCAAGTGGAGTAGTCGGCCACGGTGGCCCCGAGCGCCTCCGCCAGCGCCGTCACCACCGCGGTGCGTTGCCCACCGTAGATGTCGGGGTCGTAGATGGCGTCCTCGACCACCAGCTTGTGGTAGTGGCAGGCGGGATGCACCGTGACTGTGATGTCCGAAAAGTCGAGCACCTGACGCTTGGCAAATTCGTGACGCAAGGCGTGCACCCACTCGCTGTAGTGCACGATCTCTTCCGGCATGACGAACGGCTTGCCCAGCTTGTCCATGATGCCTCTCACCTGTTTGCGCAGGTCGGCGTCGTGCACCAACTCGGCGCGCACCTCCTTGTAGTGCCCGTAGGAAGTGCCGCAGTGGATCAGGGGGAAGAAGCCCGATTCGTAGGCCGCCCCGAAATTCCTGAGCGCCACCGCCGCCTGGGCTCCCTGGTTGGATGTCGCCGAGGCGTAGTAGTTCCAGGCGGTACAGGACGTCTGGTCCTTGGGATCGTGGTAACTGTAGCCCAGCTGCCGTGCCAGCCAGAAAATCGACGTGGAATATCCGGGAATGTGGCCGCACTGGCCGCACGATTTGTGGTGCCAGGTCTGTTGTATCGGGATCTTCTTGATCCTGCCGTACTTGGTGGTCACTTCGAGGTACGGCTCCGGCACCGGTTGCACCACCCATTCGCCGGCCGCTTCGATTTCCCGGACCTTTTCCCGGACATCTTCATTGGGCGGTTCGGCGAACGCGCGGCGCGCCACGCGTTTCTCGAGCACCTGCAGTGGTATCGGCATAATCAACCCTCAGTCAGGCAACCGGGCCGGTTGCCGGGAAGTCGTTACATCTCGTAGCCAGCTTCTTCCAGCAATTCCTCCATGACGTCGGTCAGGATCTCGTGGAGGCCCGGGTCTACCGCGGCTACGATCTCCATGGAACCGGTCATCATCCAGATCAGATACAGCTCGGTCAGCGTTTCGTCGGTCACTTCCCACGCCGTGCTGGTGGTGTGCAGCGTCTCCGGCGGCAGCGCTCTACGCCACAACTCCAGATTGTCGGAGATTTCCTGTACGTGCGGTCCCCAGTCGGGGAAGGCGTTCGGCTGCAGCATGTCGGGCGACACCTGGGTCCCCGTCGACATGATCTTGTAGACCACCCGGCCGTAGCCCTCGAGGGCATCCCGGGCCGACGCCAACCCGTTCCTTACCGCCACCTCGCGCATGATGGTGATGAGCCCACCGGGATTGTTGCCCCGCGGGCAGCGGGTACATGAGAAGCACTGCGAGCAATTCCACACGTCGTCGTTCATCTGCTCGTAGAGCAGTTCCACATCCAGGCGCCCCGCTGCCTGGGCGATCTTGCGCGGCGAGAAATCATAGAACCGGGCCGAGGGACACGCAGCCACGCAGATGCCGCACTCGTAGCACCCGTACATGTAATCGTGGTATCGGGCATCGGCCATGACTTCGCCGATGAGGCGCTCTTTGGTCTCGTAGGGCACATCGCGGTACGAGTCTGGCGCAAGAGTCATCGTCATGGCGAACGCCCGGGGATCAGAAACAGATGACCTGGTCGGCGTCGAGGGCCATGTCGTTGAAGGCCGCGCCGCCGATCATCTTGACGTTGTCTATCAGGTCGTCCTGGGTGAGCCCATGGAGGTCCAGGCTCGGCTGGCACACGTAGAACTCGACGCCGAGGTCCAGGGCCTGTGTTATGAAACGGATCAGCGGCGCACCCTCGCCGTCGTGCTTGGGCACGATCAGCTTCTCCGCCACGCCCTTCTCGAGCAGCTGCGGACCGTTGACCGTGAAGTAGATGCCGACTTCGACGTCCATGGCCGCGGCGGTCGAGGCGAGATAGATGGGTGTTGCCGACCGCTCCGGGGTCTTGACGCCCCCGGTGTGTACGTAGAGGATCGAACTCATGGTCTCTCCAATTCTAGACGGTCTTGCGGAGCCAGAACTTGAAGACCTTATCTTCCTCGCTCTGCTGGACGAGTTCGTTGCCGGTGCGCTTCTTCCACGCTTCGATGTCCGGCCTGGAGCCCGGGTCAGTCGCTATGAGGAGCAGCACCTGCCCCTGCTCCAGTGTCTTGAACGCCTTGGACAGTTTGACGATGGGGAGCGGGCATAGCATGCCCTTGCAGTCCAACGTTTGATCGACAGCCATTTCGGTCGTCATGATTACCCTCGCCCGGATTGATGTCTGTGTGAGTCCACCACTCACCGCACTACTCAGCGGAATAGGGATATGGCAATTGTTGCGTATCCCGACCGCTACATTACACGCAGGGGCGCACAGCGCCAGTCGCTAGAATTCGGCGTCGCACTTCCGGATGCAATCGAGGATGAACGAGACCTTCGGTTCCGTGATGCGATAGAAAACGTTGGCGCCGTCACGGCGGCAGTCTACGATGCCGCGGCCGCGCATGGTCCCTAGTTGTTGTGATACGGCCGCCTGTGAGGCGCCCGAGTAGTCTTGCAGTTCACTGACGGACATCTCACCGCCCTCGAGCGCCTCAAGCAGGCGGAGTCGCAGGGGGTGGCCCAGGCACTTGATGACGCCCGCGGCACGATCCAGTACTTCAGAGTGAACCGGTGTGATGTTGGCTGTCATGATGACCGTGGGTTACTGGTTGAGTACGCGGGACGCAGGGTCGGGGCTTGAATTACCATCCACCGAGTGCACGAAGGTGGTTGCCACTCACATGGCAATATTGCATTGTTACTGAGTCACATGCAACCCGGACAGTCTTGACGCCCGCCCGCCGCGGCTTGGGCACCGCACAAAGGTCCACCACTACCGGAGTCAGAGACGATGACTGTCGTCGAGAATTACAACTTTCCGGACGATCTGTACTACCACGCCGAGGAGCACCTGTGGCTGCGACAGGGAGACGAAGGGGTCACAGTCGGAGTTGATGCTCTGGCGCAGGATGCCTTGGGGACCATCGTCCACCTGGCGATCCACCAGCCGGGGCAGACCGTCTCCCGCGGCGACCAGATCGGGTCGCTGGAAGCCGAGAAGATGGTGAGCCCCCTGATCGCGCCGGTGTCGGGTACTCTGGTGAGCGTCAACGACGCCGCCATGGAAACGCCACAACTGGTGAGCGATCACCCTTACGGCGCCGGCTGGTTGGTGGTAATCGAGCCCACCGCCTTCTCCGAAGACGCGTCGTCGCTGATCCATGGCGACAGCCTAGAGGAATGGGCCCAGGCCGAAGTACGGCGTTATAGCGACCAGGGCTGGGTGGGATGACGCTGCTCCAGTCCGCGGTCGCCCAGCGGGAAATCCACTTCTACGCGCCCGGGCTCAAGCGGTTCCGCACCGGCGAGTACGGTACCCAGGACCACAAGGCCTTTGTCTCGATCAGCATCACCGGCACGGCCTGCGCCCTCAAGTGCGACCACTGCGAAATGAAGGTCCTCCAGGGCATGGCTTCCCTGGCCGGCGGCAAGAATCTGTACGATTTATGCGCCGGTCTGGCCGAGGGTGGGGCCCGCGGAGTGCTTCTTTCCGGCGGGTGCAACTCCCGGGGCCGGGTTCCGATCATGGCGCACATCGATGACATCCGCCGCGTTCGGAGCGAACTGGGCCTCACCATCCGGGTGCATCCCGGCTTGGTGGACGAAGACCTGGCCGAAGCCCTCGGCGGAATCGACATCGACGGCGCCATGGTGGACATCATCGGGTCGAACGACACCATCCGGGACGTCTACCACATGGACCTCGACACCACCGAATACCAAAACACGCTCGAGCGGCTCCACCGCTACCACGTCCCAACAGTGCCGCACATCGTTCTCGGGCTGCACTATGGCCGTATCCTGGGCGAGGAGCACGCCCTCGAGATGATCGCCCAGTACCCACCCAAATTGCTGGTCCTGATAATCCTGATGCCGCTCTACGGTACCGCGATGGCCCAGACGACACCGCCGTCGACCGATGAGATCGGTGATTTCTTCCAATTGGCGCGCGCCCGCATGCCCGACACGCCCATTGCGCTCGGCTGTGCCCGTCCGGCCGGCCTGTCCAAGCAAACCATCGACAAGATGGCCATCGATGCAGGCTTCAACGGTATCGCGTATCCCGCCGAGGGTGCGGTTGCGTATGCCGAGGAGCGTGGCCTGACGCCGCAGTTTCACGACGCGTGCTGTGGCGTGAATTGGTAGCATCTCGGTAAGACCTCCTCCGGAGATCAGCGTATGGAAACGGCCCGCCTCCCCGTGGCAGAGCAGGCAGAACATTTTCAACTGAGCCCCGACTATGTCCGCATCAGCATGGCCGCGGCCATGGTGCTCGGCCTCGAGCGAGGCCGATTCCTTCGTGACGCCGCTACCCGGTGCGTCAATCTCCTGCAGAACTATCCCGAAGGCTGCTGGGCCAACTGCAGCTATTGCGGGCTGGCCCGTGAGCGGCCCGGGGTGGCGGAAGAAAATTCCTTCATTCGTGTCGGCTGGCCGTTGTACGCCACAGACCTGGTGGCCGACAGGATCGCCGAACACCAGGAAGCCATCGGCCGGGTGTGCATCGCCCAGGTGCACGACAAGAGAGCCAACGAAGATCTGGTCGACATGACCGAACGGGTGCGTGCCCAGTCAGATGTGCTCATCTCGGCTCTGGTGACGGCTACGCTGCTGGACCATGACTGGCTGGCCCGCATCAAGAATGCGGGAGCCGACATCATCGGCATCGGCCTCGATGGCGCCAGCGAACACGTGTTTCACGACTGCCGGGGACGGGGAGCCAAGGGACCGCACGACTGGGAGTATCACTGGAAGATCGTCGAAGCGGCGCGGGAGATGTACGGACCCTACAGAGTCAATTGCCACATCGTGGTGGGCTTGGGGGAGACCGACCAGGAGCTTGTTGAGTTGTTTCACAAACTGAAGGCCAAAGAAGTTGCCGGATACTTGTTCTCCTTCAATCCTGAACCCGGAACTGCCATGGCGGACCGGCCCAGGGCACCGCTCCATCGGTTGCGGCGAATCCAACTCGTCAAGTATCTCATCGAGGAAAATGACCTGGACGCCAGTGCGGTGGAGTTCGATTCCGATGGCGGGATGACCCGCCTCAGCGCCACGGATAACCAGGTCGATGAAGCCATTACCAGCGGCACTCCCTTCAGGACCGATGGGTGTCCCGACAAACAGGGCGAGGTTGCCTGTAACCGCCCGTACGGCAGCTACCGGCCGGGCGAGGCGTTCAGAGACTACCCATTCCTCCCCATCCTGGATGACACGGT
>JBDHMR010000007.1:0-13036 GCA_039656035.1 Gemmatimonadota bacterium | reverse complement strand
CACCTGAAACAGGGACAAACCGACAGCGCCAGCAGCTACCTGCTGATGATGGAGACCGCGATCCGAACCACGCCCGATACCGACTGCTTCCGGGGGCACCCGGCTGAACACCTCCTGGGCGTCACCGCCGGCATCCTGAGTGGAGAACTCGAGTGGCACGATGGGCGTCTCGACGAGGCGATCGCCACGTTCGAGGAAGCGGTGGCCCTGGAAGACCAGATACGCTACGACGAACCGGAGCCGCTCAACTTCTCGGCCCGCGACTGGCTCGGCGCCGCACTACTGGAAGCCGACCGGCCGGGCGACGCCGAGCAGGTGTATCGCGCGGCCTTGGAGGATCACCCCCGCAACGGCTGGAGTCTGTTTGGGTTGGAACAGGCGCTGAGGGTTCAGGGCCGTGAGGGAGAAGCGGACGAGGTTCGCCGGCAGTATGACGAGTCATGGGCCATGGCGGACGTTCTGCTCCGTGAGTCGCGGTCTTAGAGACGGCCACTACCTTCCTTCTCTCTCGAACACCACCTTTCCTCCCAGAATTGTGTAGTCCACTTTGGCCGAGAGTATCTCCCCCTCCGGTATCGTCATGATGTTGCGGGACAACACTACCACGTCGGCGTACTTCCCCGGGGTCAGCGATCCCTTGACGTTCTCCTCGAACGCCGCATACGCCGCGTCGAGAGTCTGCGACCGGAGCGCCTCCTCCCGTGTCATCCGTTGATCGGCGAAGAATACCTGGCCGTCGTTTTGGATCCGGCCAATCGACGCGTGGAAGTTGGCGATTGGGTCTGCGTCCTCCACCGGGACGTCGGTCCCGTTGGCGATGACCACGCCGGCGTTGATCAGGTCGCGCCAGACGTAGGCGCCCGACTTGGCCCGCTCCGCTCCCAGCCGCTTGAACACCCACGGCCCATCGGAGGTGGCGTGAATTGCCTGCATGGAGGCAATGATCCCCCACCGGGCGAATCGGGGTACATCGTCGGGATGGAGATGCTGGGCGTGCTCGATGCGCCAGCGCAGATCGCGCGGCCCGTCATTGGCTCGGAAGATCGTTTCATAGATATCCAACGCCTCCCGGTTGGCCCGGTCGCCGATGGCGTGGGTGGCCATCTGGAAGCCTTTGGCAAAGGCGATTTCGGCGGTGATCCGGTAGTCATCCATGTCCGCCGTCGTCAGGCCCGACGTTGGTAGATCTTCATACGGCTCCAGCAGCCAAGCGCCGTGGGACCCCAGCGCGCCGTCGATGGTGCGCTTGACGGCGCGGACCGTGAGAAATCCGCCGTAGCCATCTACCATGTGATAGTCCGCCAGTTTCTCCACCAGGTACTGGTTGCTGTCCCGCACCATGACGTACAGCCGGACAGGCAGCTCGCCTTCCTGGGCGAGCGCCCGGAAGATGTCCAGTCGTTTGAACGAACTTCCAGCGTCTTGAAAACTGGTGATGCCCTTGGGTAGCAGGTCCTCGCCGGCCAGAGCCACCCGCCTGGAGACCTCGGCATCACGCACCGCTGCGGGCCGGGTGGAGTCCCATCGCGCCTGGGCCAGCCACACGAGCGTTTGGGCTTTCTCGCGCAAATAGCCGGTCGGCGCGCCCGCACTGTCGTGCACGATTTCACCGCCCGGGGGGTCGGGCGTGTCGCTATCGATGCCGGCCAGCTCCATGGCCCTGGCGTTGGCCAGGACCGCGTGCCCGCTGGCGTGACCCAACACCACCGGGTTGTTGGGGGAGACCCGGCTCAACGCGTGGTGGGTCGGCACTCCCTCCACCGTTCCCGCCGGCACCTCGCTCCACTTCTCCTGGTGCCAGCCACGGCCCTGGATCCACACGTCGGCGGCGATGTCGCCGGCGGCGAACGCCACCATGTCGACCATGTCCTGCCAGGTGTCGGCCTGGTCCAGCGGGAGGATCATCTTGGCCCGGCCCAGACTGAGGAAGTGGCCGTGGGCTTCCACGAACCCGGGAATGGCCACCCGCCCGGCCAGATCGATCACCTCGGTGGACGGGCCGACGTACCGGGCGATGTTGCGGTCGCTGTCGACGGCGACGATGGTGTCACCGGTAATGGCAATCGCTTCGGCGTGGGGCGCCGCCTGGTCGACTGTGACCAGCGTCCCGTTCATGAGTACCAGGTCGGCCGGGTCCACATCGGGGCCACATGCCGCGAGGGCTCCAACTAAACTGGTCCCCAACGCGGCGCGACAGCGCACTCTCAAGCGTCTCATCAAAGTCACACACCCCTCCAAACCCAGGTCGTCAGCGTACGCTCACGGGCAAATATGTGCCACCCTCCACAAGCCACAAGCTACCTCCCCCGCAACTGCTCCGACACCGTGAAGAACGTGTTCCGATACCACAACGGCACCAACGTCCCCGTCACCGTCACCGCCGCGACCAGCATGAACATCACCACTATCTGGTAGCGCACTGCCGAGAGCGGTGACGCGCCGGCGATGATCTGGCCGGTCATCATGCCGGGCAGCGCCACGATCCCCACCACCATCAGGCTGTTGACCATGGGAATCATCGATGCCCGGGTGGCTCGTCGTACGGCGTCCTCAGTGGCCCGGGCAGGGCTGGCGCCGAGCGCCAGATAGGCTTCGACCTCGGCCCGGCGAGCATCCATTTCGCCGGCCAGCCGCTCGGCGGCCAGACTGGCGGCGTTCATGGCGTTGCCGATGATCATGCCGAACAGGGGGATCAGGTAACGCGGGTCATACCACGGATCGGCTCGGACCACCAAACTGCCGACGTACACCAACGTGAGGCCCGAGCCGAGCAGCATTGCCAGGCCGAGAATGCCGTAGAGTTTTCTAGTGGGGTGATCCTGTCGGCCTCCAGCCGTCCAGGCGGCTACGGCCAACATCATCAGTAACGCGGACACCACTAGGTACCAGCGGTCGAGCGCGAAGATGTAAACGAGGACGTAGCCCACCAATACCAGTTGCACCACAGTCCGCACGGCACCGATCACCAGATCCCGGGTAAGGCCGATCCGTTGCCGGTAGGAGATACCGATGGCAATGAGGATCAGCCCCGCCGCCAGGGTCAGATCGAGGACGGACAGGTCTATCATGGAGTTCTGCAGCGTCCCGCCGCTTTGCAAGAGACGGTACACGATCAACCCACTCTACTAAGGAATGCGCGGAGCCGCGGGTGCGACGACTGGAACAGGTCGGACGCCGGACCCGCTTCGACCACCGTGCCCTTGTCCAGCATCACCGCGTAGCCAGCAAGTTCCCTGGCCTCGGCAATCCGGTGCGACGCCATGACTACCGTGAGCCCGTGCTGCGAACTCAGGCAGGCGATGGTATGCCCAATGGTGTCGGCCGTCTCCGGGTCGAGGGAGGCGGTGGGCTCGTCCATGAGTAGGGTTTCGGGGCCGGTCATGAGGGCGCGAGCAATATTGACTCGCTGCAGTTGTCCTCCGGAAAGACGGTCGGCCGGGCGGTCGAGGAGTTCGTCGTCGATGTCGGCCAGCCGCGCACTCCGGGTGATGCGACCGTCGATCTCATCTGCCGGAACCTCGGCGATGGATGCCGCCAGGGCGAAGTTGTCGCGCACCGTTCCGGGAAACGCCACCGGAGTTTGGAAGACGAAGCCGACCCGGCGCCTGAGGGTACGGACGGAAATGTCGACGATCGGCTGGCCGCGGTAACGGATCTCGCCGGCGGTGGGATCGTCCAGTCGATTGAGCAGCCTGAGGAGTGCACTCTTCCCCGCCCCGGACGGGCCGATCAGAGCCGTAATCTGCTCCGGGGGGATTTCGATGCTGACATCATCAAGCGCGGTGATACCGCCCTTGATCTGCGCCACGTGACTCAACTGAAATGTCGCCGTCGAATTGGTCATCAGGATGCTTTACTCCGGATCGGAGCCCCGGGACTCACACGGATCCGCTTGTCCGGTTCGGACGCTCAAGCGTCCGCTCGGCTCTGCGGGAGTGATCCTGAAGGATCTACGCCTTTCCAAGCGTATCGCCCGAAGGCCGCCGAGCCGGGGCTTCAGCCCCGGATCCCAATCACCAAGCTCCCCAAAAACTCCTACTCCGCGCTCCTCCTCGCCGGATGACACGCGATCCACGTCCGCGGCTCGCCGGTACGCGGGTCGATAGGCAACACCCCCCGCTCGCGCGACACCCGCTCCGGATCCTCTGAAGCGAGATACATCAGCATGGCCGCGAGCGTGGCGTTGTTCTTGAGATCGTCGAAGATGATCTTGTCGTAGGTGTCGCGGTTGGTGTGCCAGGTGTACTGGCGGTAGTCGGGGTAGTTCGACTGTAGCCGGAAGCCCGGGGCTCCATGGCACAGGAACGACACGTGATCGCTGCCGCCACGCTCCTGGGGTCCGGGAAGGCCGAGTTCAATGCTGCTGGTAATGTCGGTCGGTATCTGGGCAATCCACCGGGCCAGGTTACCGGCCGCGCCGATCAGGCCTTGGGTCTGGATGTACTCGATGCGCCAGGTGCCGTTGTCCTGGTTGAACAGCACCTGAAGATTCTCGACCACGTCCGGATGATCTTCGGTGAATGCCCGTGAGCCGATCAGCCCCTGCTCTTCCGCACCCCAGTGGCCCACCAGGATGGTACGCCGGGGATTGGGGTAGGTCTCCTTGAGAATGCGCATTGCCTCGAGCATGGTGATGGTGCCCGTCCCGTTGTCGGTAGCACCGGTGGCGCCGGCCCACGAATCGAGGTGAGCCGACAGCATCACGTATTCATCGGGCAGTTCGGTTCCGGGAATCTCCGCCAGCACATTGAACATCGGCACTTCGCCCAGATCCTCGGACTCGGCGTCGAGGCGGATCTTCGGTCCCTGACCGTTGGCCGAGAGCCGGTGCAGCAGGCCGTTGTCTTCACAGCTCAGGTCGATGGAGACAACCTCCTGAGTGTAGCTCGAGAACACCTTGTTCACGCCCCACGCTTCCGACCAACGCGAGGTCAGGATGCCCAGCGCTCCAGCTTGCTCCATC
The DNA here is from genome assembly GCA_039656035.1 of Gemmatimonadota bacterium. Classification (GTDB taxonomy): domain Bacteria; phylum Gemmatimonadota; class Gemmatimonadetes; order Gemmatimonadales; family GWC2-71-9; genus N074bin45. The sequence goes on along the minus strand of JBDHMR010000007.1, from coordinate 8,073 downwards.
CGTTCGTAGGGCGCCCTTCGACTACCAAGGGCCCTGACCCGCTCACGCCAGGATTGGCGGATCGAGTCTCTAGCGGCGGTCATCCGTTCCACCGTTTCCTCCCGGGCCAGCTCCTTGAGCGCCTGTGGTTCACGGCAAGTAATCTCCGGCGGCGATACCAGTACGAATTTCCCGGCAACCGACGGTAGCCAAGCCGTGGCTACTTCTTCGGAGGCGAACACGGGAACGGCAATCACTTCACCGTCCACCGGGCCATCTGTCCCAGGACTCCAGCTCAGCAGGTGCGCCTCCAGCGTCTGCACCCGCGGCTCGATCAGATCGACGTGGAGTATCCCCTGCCGCCACCCGCGCCAAGTGCCGTACTGCTCTCGGCGCACGTCGACGCCCCAGTTCCCGTAGGTCTCCTCCAGCCAATCCACGGCAGCGTGGAAGTTCGGCGTGCCCGACAGCCGCGGGCCGATGTAGTCCATGAGCATCTGGGCGAGAGGTTCCGTTTGAGACTGCTCCATTCCCTCCTGCCACATGGCGCGGATGACGGGGTCGTCGCTACGGAAGCCCTGAGCGGATACGGGAAACGCGCTCAGCAGTGAACCGGCCAGAGAAAGGCCCAGGATGATGGCGACACGAGACTTCATGCTAACTCCATGGTGAAAGTGCTAGGCGGCGGGCAAGGCGCCCTCGTCGACCGGCGATGAGTGGGTGTGGCAGTCTAGCAGCTGCGCCCAACGGTCGGCGTTGAACCCTACGATGAAATCGTTGCCGTGGGCGATCGTCGGCACGCCGGCACCGCCGGTCAGCGCCCGCCACTCGCGCAGCGCTTCGACGTCCTTGGTGATGTCCAGCGCGTCATACTCGCAACCCTGCTCTTCGAGCCAAGCCTTGGCCGTCTTGCAGTGGGGTCACGTGGGGGTGGTGTAGACGCGAATTTTCATAGCGCACTCCCGGTAGTCAATGAGAAGGCATTATGAGGAATAGCGCCAACTCGATTCGCGTGTCAAATCTGAGCCGATTCGTGCTCGGCTGGGTGTGACCGTGACACCTAGGGGCAGACATCTCCCGGTCCGCCAACACCACCCACCTGGACCGCTTCACCGTAGTACTTCTTCTGAAACCACAACGACACCCTGACCAGCCCAATAAGCACCGGGACCTCCACCAGCGGTCCGATCACCGCCGCAAACGCCACACCACTCCCGATGCCAAACACGGCGATGGCCACAGCGATAGCCAGCTCGAAGTTGTTGGACGCAGCGGTAAAGCTGAGCGTGGCCGTCTTGGAATAGTCGGCGCCGATCTTCCGGCCCATCCAGAATGAAACCAGGAACATGACGACGAAATAGATCAACAGCGGCACGGCGATCCTGACGACGTCCAGCGGCAATTGCACGATCATTTCACCCTTGAGGCTGAACATCACCATGATGGTGAACAGCAGCGCGATGAGGGTGAGGGGACTGATGGCCGGGATGAAGTGTTGGTGATACCACTCGCGACCACGGGCGCGAATGAGGGTGAACCGGGTGAGTATGCCCGCAGCGAAGGGAATGCCGAGGTAGATGGCCACACTCTGGAAGATCTGCCCCATGGACACGGGCACCAGGGTACCCTCAAAGCCGAACCACGTGGGGATGACGGTGATGAACACCCAGGCGTACGCGCCGTAGAACAGCACCTGGAACACGCTGTTGAGGGCCACCAGGCCGGCCGCGTACTCGGTATCTCCCTTGGCCAGTTCATTCCACACGATCACCATGGCAATGCACCTGGCCAAGCCGATCATGATAAGGCCCACCATGTACTCGGGATAGTCGCGCAGGAACAGGATGGCCAGGGCAAACATGAGGATGGGGCCTACCACCCAATTTTGGATCAGCGAGAGGGTCATCACGCGCCAGTTGCGGAACACGTCGCCCAGTTCCTCGTAGCGCACCTTGGCCAGCGGAGGATACATCATGAGGATGAGCCCGATGGCGATGGGGATGTTGGTCGTGCCCACCTGGAAACGCTCGATGAAGCTCTCGGTCGCCGGGATGAAGTAGCCCAGGGCCACGCCGATTCCCATGGCGAGGAAGATCCACAGGGTGAGGTAGCGGTCGAGAAAGGACAGGCGCCTGGTGACGGATTCGGTCATGCGGATTCGGTTGCTTTCAGCCGAAGGGTGTCGTTGAGGGGCAACATGGCGACAAGCTCGTGGCCAGCAATATATTGGAGCTTATGGGGAGGCCCAATTCCTGGCTCCACGCTCACCGCGCCGGGCCACCCTGGACGGCTCACCCACTCAGCTCTACTTTGGCAAGGACGATGGGACTTCACCCAGGAACCGGTGAAGCCGACATTCTAACGAAGGAGGCACGCGTGTCTGCCCGACCCCTCTTCTCCGTATTCGGTCTGCTCCTGGCGCTGACGCTCACATTTCCAGCATCCGCGGATGCCCAGTTCGGCAAAATCAAGAAAGCCGCCCAGAAAGGGGCCGAGGATGAAGCGGCCAAGCAGGTGGAGCAGATGGCCGCCGACGCCGTGGCCTGCGCCTTCAACGACCTGGCCTGCATCAAGAAGGCGGAAGACAACGGCGAGCAGGTCGTCCTGGTGGACTCCGATGGCAAGGTGATCACTGACGAGGACGGAAACCCGATAACCGATCCCGAGAAAGCGGCGGCGGCGGCCGGCGAAGAGACGCCTGCGGTCAAACCGGGCGAGGGGGTATGGAGCAACTACGATTACACTCGGGGCGACAAGATCCTGTTCGCCGAGGACTTCGAGGACGATCGGGTGGGCAACTTCCCCAAGCGGCTCGAATTCGTGAAAGGCAACATGGAGGTCGTCGAGTGGGAGGGAGGACGCTTGGTGCGCTCCACCGCGGGGACCTTGTTCGACGTTTACCTGCCCGATACCCTCCCCGAGCGCTTCACCATCGAGTTCGACCTCAACAACGGCGCCTCCCATCTCTCACAACGCCTCTTCACCTCGGTGCCCGGGACCAGCAAGAAGAACTACCCGGGCAACTGGTTCAAATTCAATTCGAGCCCGGGCGTGGTGGGTAACGGCCCCGAATCAACCACGATCACACACCGTATCCGTGAGCAACTGACCACGATCCGCATTCAGGTGGATGGCAGGTACACCAAGGTCTATCTCGATGAGGAGCGGGTGGCCAACATCCCCAACGCCGAGCTCCCTCGGTCCGACGTGCTTCGGTTCGAGATCACGGGAACACAAGACCTGCCGACCTACTTCGGTAACATCATCATCGCGGCCGGCGGCATGGAGCTGTATGACGCCCTCGTCGCGGAGGGTCGCGTCGCTACCCAGGGCATCTTCTTCGATGTGAACAGCGACGTGATCCGGCCTGAGTCCGGCGCCACGTTGGAAGAGATCGGCACCATGCTGCAGAAGCACGAAGAGATAAGTATCCTCATCGAGGGACACACCGACAGCCAGGGAGCGGACGACTACAACATGGAGCTCTCGGAGCGGCGAGCCGCGGCGGTGGTGGCGTTCCTGGTCGCGGAGTACGACATCGAGGGTGACCGGCTCACATCGGCGGGCTTTGGTGAGACGGTCCCTGCGGCGAGCAACGACACGGCGGAGGGGCGTCAGCAGAACCGGCGGGTCGAACTGGTGCTGCTCGACTGACGCGCTCCGTAAGCAACGCCACAGCTACGAGTGACACTTGCAGCAACCGTGCTGGCGGTAATGCCTAGCCCGATTTCCTGCAGCCATACAAGGACGTCCATGGTGCAATCAAGCCGCCCCGTTGTAACAGGCATTCTCTCCACAATCCTGCTGCTGCTGGTGAGCGGGCCTCTGGTTGGGCAGGAGCACCTACAGAACCCTGACGATGATACCGGTGAGCCGGCACACGAGTTCCACCGTAATCATTTCGGTGGTTTCCTTGGGGGGTCGGCGCATTCCGATATCGACGAGGTGGCCCTCACGCTCGGTCTCGAGTATACCCGTCAATTTTCCCCGCACTGGGGCGCCACCGCCTATGTCGAACTGGTCAGCAGCCGACTGGAACGCGATCTCGTCGTGGCCGTCGGCGCGGCCTACTATCCCATCCGCCCACTGGGCCTGATCTTAGCTGTCGGCGCCGAGGCAGCGGACAAGGAAGTGATTCACAACGGCGAGACCGAGACCGAACAAGAGTTGGCGCTCCTGGTGCGCGTTGGTGTCGCCTACGGTTTCCGCGTGACACCCGAGGCCTCCATCGGCCCGACGCTGCTGGTCGACCAGGTTGGCGATCGGACGACCATTGTCTTTGGCCTGGGTATGGTGGTGGGATTCTAGGGAGCGTGCTCTCGAGGACAAGTTCATGATCCTCGCGGGGGCGCCCGCGGACGTTAGATTGGTTTGATGTCGGACATCCCCACCAGGCTCGCCTCAGCCCTCGCCGACCGGTACCGCCTGGAGCGGATACTCGGCCAAGGGGGGATGGCCACGGTCTATCTCGCCGAGGATCTGAAGCACCACCGCAAAGTCGCCATCAAGGTCCTCAAACCCGAACTCGCCACCACCATCGGCCCCGAGCGGTTTGTGCGCGAGATCGAGATCGCCGCAAGGCTCAGCCATCCCCACATCCTGCCGCTCTATGACTCGGGCAAAGCCGGGGAATTCCTCTATTTCGTGATGCCCTTCGTGGACGGCGAGTCCTTGCGCCAGCGGCTGGACCGCGAAGAATCGATCCCGCTAGGGGACGCCGTTCGGCTTACCGATGATGTGGCCACGGCGCTGAGCTATGCCCACCAGCTAGGGATCGTGCACCGGGACATCAAGCCCGAGAACATCATGCTCACCGGTGGGAGGGCCGTGGTGGCCGATTTCGGGATTGCCCGCGCCCTGGAAGTGGCGGGCGGTGAGAAACTGACGCAAACGGGATTGGCGATCGGCACGCCCACCTACATGAGTCCGGAGCAGGCCATGGGTCTGGACGATGTGGACGCCCGCACCGACGTGTACGCCCTGGGTTGCGTGGTCTACGAAATGATGGGAGGCCGCCCGCCATTCGATGGCACAACACCGCAGGCGTTGCTGGCCAAGCATGCAGCGCAGACGGTACCCGGACTTCGGGCAAGCCGTCCCGAGGTTCCACCGGACATCGAGCGAGTGGTGGAGCGGGCGTTGGCCAAGGATCCAGCCGAGCGCTGGCAAACACCCGGCGCATTTGCCGCGGCGCTGACCCTGCGGCCGGCGGTGGCGAGCGAGCGGAACAGGACTCGGCGTACGGCCGCGGCGGTCGTCGCCGTCGTCATACTGGCCGCGGTTGCCGGTTGGTGGCTGATCGGAACGGGGAGTGAACCGGCCATTCAGGACCGCTCCATAGCGGTGCTGCCTTTCGAGACCCTGGGACAGCTGGAGAATACCGCCTTCACCGACGGGGTGCATAGCGACTTGCTGACCCGATTGTCCGGCGTTTCCGGCCTCAGCGTCACCTCTCGAACCTCGGTGATGCGTTACCGGCGACCGGACATGACCACGCCCACGATTGCCCGGGAGCTGGGTGTGGCCTGGGTTCTCCAGGGTGAAGTCCAGGAGTCAGCCGACGAGGTGCAGGTGAGTGCCCGGCTGGTGAACGCCCGGACGGACCAGCAGGTTTGGGCGCAGAGCTATCGGCGAGAGCTGACGGCCACGAATCTATTCGAGATCCAGAGCGAGATCACCTCCCAGATCGCGCGGGCCCTGGAGACGCAGCTCAGCCCGTCTGAGCGGCAACGGATGGCGCTCGTGCCGACGCAGAACCTAGATGCCTATCGCCGCTACGTGCAGGGGCGCGGGCTGCTGGATCAGCGGACCGAAGACGGAATGCGCCAGGCGGTGGAGTACTTTCGACAGGCGATTGCCCTCGATTCGAGTTACGCGCTCGCCTGGGCGGGCCTGGCGGATGCGTTCTGGTTACTCGAGGACTATGGGTACGCCGAGTACGGCAGTCTCCTTCCCCGAGCCGGAGACGCCGCCCAGCGAGCCCTGGACCTGGGCCCCGATCTGGCGGAAGCACACGCCTCGCTCGGCATGATCCACTACGCGCGCCGCGAGGGTCCGGCTGCGGTCCGCCAACTTCAGCTGGCCGTAGGTCTCCGGACAAGCTACGCCGAGGCCCATAACTGGTTGAGCTGGGTGAATCTCCTGGTCGGTCGTCCGCAGGAGGCGCTGGCGAGCGCAAAGCGTGCGGTGGAACTCAACCCCCTCTCGCCCGAGGCGGTGAGCAACCTGTCGCTGAGCTACCTGGTCAACGGAAAGGAACAACTCGCGCTCCAGGAGGCACGGCACACACAGGAGATTCTGCCCGACTACGCCACCGGTCATTTCTACGAGGCCGTGTCGCTGTACCACCTGGGTCAGCCGGCGGACGCGCAGTCGATTGTGCGAGACCTCGAGGTCCCATGGACGGAGTCGGGGCCGGTCGCAGTGCTGGCGCTTGCCCGGGTAGCTACGGGAGACAGCGCCAGTGCCCGCGAGTTGCTGGGCCGGCTCAGTGAGGTCGGCCAGCCGTTTTCAGTGGGCCTGGTCCATGCGGCGCTCGGCGAAGAACAGGCCGCCTTGCTGGCCTTCCAGGAGGTGGGTCGTTGGAGCTCTTGGCCCACCATCGCCACGCGCTACCTCTTCCCCGGCGTCCTCGGTCCTCTTCGCCGAGATCCCCGCTACCGGCAGCTGCTTGACGAGGTGGACCGAAGCTGGGGATTAGGGGATAGCGGATGATTCGACGGTGAACTCCCGGAACAGACCTCTGTCCTCACTCGTTTCGGTAATCCAACCGTAACGGCCCGGCTCGAGGTCAACTGCAAAGTACGCCGTGTACCCAACCGGCATCTCCTGGGCGCCGCCCAGAAACTCGGCTGGTGCCGGGGCTTCGAGACCGTCCAGCTCCATCCAGTCCATCCAGGGAACCACATCGCCCGCGCGCTGCGCCCCCGTGAGGCGGGCCAGATGGACGTCGTTTCCCAGACCTATCTCAGGGTGCTCCAGAAACCGTACCGCCACGGTGTGCCTACCCGCGGCAGGATCGCCTTCGACGGCGATTTCGCGGTTCGAAAGCGTTATCGTCATGTCCGCTACGGGCGCCGCAGCACCGGAAGAGTCCTCAGTTACCGTAAGCGCCCGCACCATGCCGAGGACTGAGTGGAACACCCCGTCAGGAGCCTTCAGGTAGCACTCCATGACATAGCTTCCGGGCTTCAGGTTCAGCGACGTCTGGGCAACCCTGCCCGGCGCCACCAGCCCGACTCCACCCAGTACTTCGACTGAACCGTACCACTGAGGCAGGAGCCGGCCCAACAGCTGTCCCGCCTCCGCCTTGTCCATCGTCCCGGTCCGCAGCGAATCCCAGGCGGCTCCGAAAGCCATGCCCACGTCCGCTCCGTAGTCCGCGATCGTCTTGCCCTCGGGCAGACGGGTCAACAGAAAGAAGTGGTGCTCCTCGCCTTCGTTACTCATCCGGAAAGTCGTCCAGCCGGAAGGGATCTCGGCGGCCAGGTCGAAGGCGTAGTCCCTGGCCGTCACGTCGACCACGTGCACCTCGGAGGCGGCTCGATCCGCGTCAGGCGCTCGGTCGGCCGACTGACACCCTGCCAGGCCGGCAGCCCCAAGGATGGCGCCCATCACCGGGTAGTAGCGTTGAACCAGCATGTTCTCCTCCTTCTCTATGAAAAGCCGTGTGATCCATAAGCTACCGCCGGTACCTCCCGATGCGCCGACAGACGATCTCCCACCACCAAACGCCCTCTTAGCCCTCTTAGCCCTCTTGCATCTCGAATCTTAATTACTCTTTTGACGTATATGTGGATGAGGTATTTCCGTCAGAGGAGCTAAGTCTATGACCTCGCACAACATCGGTGGCCTGAGCACCCTCGAATACCACGTGCTGCTGGCGCTGGCAAACGGCCCTGTCCACGGATACGCCATCAAGGATGCGGTGGATACCGAGTCCGACGGGACCCTGACCCCGCGCGCCGGATCCTTATACCGGGTCCTGGCGCGACTCATGACCTGGGGCCTGGTCGTCGAGGCCAACCCGGCAGAAGAGACCTCGCCGCATCCGGGGCTGGCCAGGAAATACTACGACCTGACGGCTGATGGGCG
>JBDHMR010000006.1:0-13047 GCA_039656035.1 Gemmatimonadota bacterium | reverse complement strand
GCCGTCTCGATGGGGAGACCCGCGTGCAGCCCAACGTGCCGGGCCATGTAGATGGCGTCGGCAGATGTCTGCAGGGCGTTGCCGAACACCACGTGGTCTACGTCACCCGGCTCGACCCCGGCTCGCTCCAACGCATACTTCGCTGCCTCGGTACCCAACTGGATGGCGCTTAGATCCTTTAGGGTGCCGCCAAAACTGCCGAACCCCGTCCGGACGCCGGACAGGAATACCACGTCTGTATCGTGACCCTGGGTCTTCATGGGGTGTTTGGCTCCATTGGTGACGGATGGTTGTGTTGAGCCTTGAAATATGGCTGGGGGGGGCGGAAACTCGAAATTGGAGGCTGGAAATTGGAAATTGGAAACTGGAGGCTGACAACCAAGGGTTGGGCCTATTGGTCCAGGGCCTCCTCCAGGGCGCGGGCTACCTCAGTGGTGCTGGAGGAGCCGCCGATATCTTCTGTCGTGGGTCCGCCGGTGATGACCGTGGTGACGGCTTGCTCCAGGCTCTCCGCTGGTCCTGGATGGCCCAGCGCGCGTAGCATCAGTGCCCCAGATAACGCGGTGGCCATGGGATTGGCCACGTTCTTTCCCGCCAGGGGCGGTGCCGATCCGTGGACCGGCTCGAACAGGCCAGGTTTGCCAGGGTGGAGGTTGGCGCTGGCCGCCAGGCCCAAGCCGCCGACCAGCCCGGCTCCCAAATCGGACAGGATGTCGCCATACAGGTTGTTGGTCACGATCACCTCGAACCGGCCGGGGTCCCGCACCATTTCCATGGCCAGGGCGTCGACGTACCGGTGCTCCCGCTCCAAGGTGGGGAATTCGCTGCCGATCTCTTCGAACAACTCGCCCCAGATTCGTTGAAAGGGGATGGCGTTGGATTTGTCGCTCATGGTGATGCGGCGTTTGCCCTCGCGCTGACCCCACTCGAACGCCGCCCGAAGGATTCGTTCCACCCCGGAGCGGGTGTTCACTTCTTCCGAGACGTGTTCTTCCTCCGACGAGCCGACCCCTTCCGAGCGGCCGCGTCCGGTGTACTGCCCCTCGGTGTTCTCTCGGAAGATCACCAAGTCGATGTTCGACACGTCCTTTAGCGGCGTAAGCCGCTCGTGCCACAACCGCACCGGCCTGAAGTTGATGTACAGGTCGAGTCGGAAACGAAGACCCAGCAAAATGTCGCGGGCGTGCTCGTTACCGGGCACCCGCGGGTCGCCGAGCGCTCCGATGAGGATAGCGTCACTCTCGTCGCGCAGCTGCTCGAAGGCGTGATCGGGGAGCGTCTCTCCGGTGGCGAGAAAATGGTCTGCCGAGTAGGGCAGTCGAGTTGTGGTAAGGGTGATGCCTTTACTCGCGGCCGCTTTGGCCACTACCGGCCAGGCGGCGTCGATCACCTCCGGGCCGATACCGTCCCCGGGAATCAGCGCGATCCGATAGTCTGGCATGAACTGTTGAGCTGAAGTTTCCGGGTCAGCTATCCGAGACGCGATGACCGCAGGCGATGCAGTGGCGCCAGCCGTCTTCGAGTTCCTCGGAACACTTCTCGCACCGAATCACGGTGAGGTCTTCGCCGCAGTGGGGGCAGAAGTGGGCTTGCCTGGTGGTTGGAAGGGATCCGCCGCAATAAGCACATGGTGGCACAGCAGCCTCTTCGGGTGTTGACGAATCGTCGTCCGGTGACGAGTCGGCCATTGGTGAGGATTGAGAGGGCATTTCCACAGATGGCTCGGGTTCGGGTTCGGGTTCCGGTGCTGGCTCCGGCTCAGGTTCTGGTTCCGGCTCCGGTTGCTCCACTGCTGCCTCCATCACTCCCAAGTCTTGCCGGGGCGTGGCTTCAGCAGAAGTAGGCGCGGTATCCTGCAATGTAACGACGGCAGAGTCCGCTTCCTGCTCGTCCGGCGGACGGTATGCGGACTCTTGTTCAGGGTCCGTCATCGAATCGTCTATGGCTTGCGCCACCAGGCTGACTTCGATGTCGCCGTACACCTGCAGCAATCCTAGATCGGGATTGACGCCTTCGGCTTCGTCGCTGAATACCCGGCGAGAGTCTTCGTCGGCCAGGGTGAAATAGCCGCCTTCCCCGGCGCAGAGCCTGAGGAGCAACATTTCATGATCCTCGCTGCACTCCAATCCCAGGGATTTTCGTACCGACCGGTACGGGACCAGGCCATACTGGATGTCCCGCAACCGATGCGGTTGGTGCAGTCGGCTGGGATCGTATGCGCGAATCGCATTCACCAACTCGCGAAAGAACCGATCCAGTTCCATGACGACTCCCGGTGGAGGCGGTTACTCGGCGGCCCTGAGAGGCAGCGGCTTTCCTGCTTGCAGGTAGTGTTCCAGGGCCGCGAACGATTCATCCGGATCGTACTTCAGGTACTTGCCCGCTTCCTGCCTGTCCACGAACCACTCGGCAAACCCTGAGGCTATCGCGCCATCAGATGTCTGCTGTTCCGTAGCCGCCAACACCGCCAGGTCGTTGGAGTACTCGTTCTTGACGTGTCCGCGGTGGCCACGCACCCACGTCCACTGAACGTCGTGACTGGCGGACGATTGGTCCAGGCGTTGCCACAACTCGAGGTTCTCGATGGCGCCACCCTTCCGTCGCCAGTTCCTCGCCTTCCAGCTCGGCACCCACTCGCGCATGCCACGAACGAGGTACTGGGAGTCCGACACTATGACCACCCGAAAACGATGGCCCTTCCGGGCCAGGATGGCGAGCGTGGCAATGGCCCCTTCCAGCGCCATGCGGTTATTGGTCGTGTCCGGGTGGTGCAGGTAGATGTCGCGCCGCTCCACCCCGGCGGTCGTCCGTACTTCGATCAGCCCGCCGGCACCGCCGGGCGTCTGTCCTTCACGGCCATTGCCAAGACAGCTCTCGTCGAGATGAACGACCGCGATAGGGGAAGAAGCGGGCATCGCGAAAGATATCCTCGATCGCTACCGGATTACTCGATGACTTGAAAACTCTCCAGGTCGTTGAGCACGAACGACAATTCCTCCCCGGTCATCGGCAACCGACCGATAAGAGTCTCCGCCGATCCTTCCGACCGGACCGCGACCGCGATCACCACGTACTCGGTACCCCGTCGAACCAGAGCCACGCGCTTGCCGCCACGTGCCGCTGATTCGAGCTGGTCGTATCGATCGGTAGACCAGCGGATCCTCGGGTGCTGGTCGGCGTGTTCGTTCATGTAGGGGGTGTTACCCTCTGGTACGGGCCCACAACAAGGCCCGCAGTCCAATCAAGGCGCGTTCTTCCATGGCCGTATTGCCGAAGCCGCCGTCGGGGCGCTGGTTTGCCAGCAAGGCCGGCACCGCCTGGCACACCGCCAGTTTGGCCTTGAGGGTTCCCGCCGCCACCAGCGCCTCGAGAACATGGAACAGGTCGGCATGGGGCCATGTGCCGTCGGCGCTCTGATGTTCGGCAATGAAGCCGGTCAAGTCGGGCAGGAGGTCCCTGAACGGAGGGGGCGCCACAGCCAGGGCGGCAAGTGCCGACACGATCGCGTCAGGAGCAAAATAGCCGTCCCAGGAAGTCCAGGTTTCCCGCAAGACCGCCAGGCTTTCCAGATGCCGCTGGACCCCCGCCCGGCGCTCGTTACCGGCCATCAAGGCCGCCCGCAATGCCAGACAACTGACCGCGAACCGCGCCGCGCCTTCCGAACGAAAGACCTTGCCGTTGGGTAGCGACACCGGCGACAGACGTTCATTGGGTGGAGCGGCGGCAAAAAACCCGCCAATGAAGTGCTGGCATACCTTATTGGCGTGGCGCTGGTCGGTACAATCCTCTCCGAAGGCGCCGGGCTTTTCCTGGAGGCTGAGGATCCACCCCATGACGCGGATGACACCGGCCTGATCAGCTTGGTGCCCCAGTTCCATCAACTCGATGGCTCGCCAGATAGTGGGAACCGCTGCACCCCCCACGCTACCGTCGAGTCGTGTTTCGCCACGCATTTCCCTGATCAGCCGATCGTGTAGTCCATGATCGGAGCTAGTCGCGCGGCCGAGTGCACGGCGCGCCAGCAGACCGGGGCGGGTGGCCCTGTTATCAAAGTACGTGGCCAATCGTCCGATTGCGCTGCTTAATCCTGGCAAATCCTGTTCGACAGTAGCTACCATGGGCCTCCCATACCGTATTACGACGGCACCGGGCCGCCACAATCCATCTCCGACATGTTACCGCCGAATCGGCCGGTCAGCTAGGCCGGGGATGCTACTGGCTGGACCACCCTGCCTGGACGCCTTCGGCCAGCATGAGTTCCCCACGCACCATGACGCTCTCGATGGCGCGGGTATTCCGTATGTCCTGGAGAGGGTCCGCGGTGAGGATGAGAAGGTCAGCGGCCCGCCCCGGCATGAGAATCCCGAGCGAATCGGCCGCCAGGACAGCAGCGTTCCCCGATGTGGCGGCCATGAGCGCCTCCATGGGGGTGAGTCCGGCTCGTACCAGCAGCTGTAGCTCGGAGTGGAGGCTCGCCCCCGGCACCAGGTGAGGCGCCGGCGACCCGGATCCCACGGCCACAACCCCGCCACGGGAGTGGAATTCGGCCACGAACCGGTCCTGTACCGGACGGCCCTGGCGGAATGCCCGCAGATCACCCGCAGACCAGCCACGCTCACGAACTAGCGACGGGCCGTCCCACCCCGAGGCAACCTCGGCCGGTATGGCCCCCGCCGCCGGCCTCTCCAATTGGCTGGGATCGTCGAGATTGGCGGCCGTCTCATGCATGATCAGTGTGGGCGTGAGAGACACGTTGGCATCCACCAGTTGCCCGGCAATGCGGTCCAAGGTTCCCGCCCGAAGACGGCTCCAACTCCGCTCGGCGAACGCCCAACCCCGATCGAACCCCTGCTGATAGGCCGCGTAGAATGGAGCGGACGAGCCGGCCGCTGCTGACGGCACGCCGCTCAGTCCTACTATCGAGTGCACGCCCGCGTCCGCGGCCGTCACCGCATCCGTCAGGCCCAGCGACGCCACCACCGGCAGTTGGAATGACCGTGATTCGTCCACCACCGCGCGCAGCAGCGTGAGGGTCGTCCCTTCAGCGATCCCGATATAGTCGACTCCGGCAACGGAGTTGTCGTCTACCGTCCGCCGAGCGTCAGCGGTGCTGAACGCGGCCTCCGACCGAGGGTCGCCTACGGGTGTGCCGGTGAAGTAAATGCGAGGACCGGACGTCTCCGCCCGCTCGGTTCGCTGGGAGAGGGCCATGACCGACTCTGTGTCGGTTCGGAGGTCTCGAATAGTCGTGATACCATAGGCCAGGAACCGAGTCAACGCCCAGGGCTCAGCGCGGGCGTCAGCGTCGATGAGTCCTGGGATGATCCAGCGGCCGGTCAGGTCTATTTCCTGCGCCCCTCCCGGTACCTCAACCGTTCCCGCCGGGCCGATGGTTTCGATCGTGGATCCGTTGATCACTACCACCGCGTTGGGGAGCGGGGCGCCGCCGGCGCCGTTGATCACCGTGGCCCCGATGAGCACGATCCGATTGGTTTCGTCGGTGCCGCAGGCGGCCGTGAGGAGGACCGCCAAGGCAACCAACCGCTTGCTCAACATTCCCAGTCCACGAGCCATGTGCCGTTCCTGATTCGGGTACGGTACCAGATATGACAACGAGGCGCCGCCACCGTGGTGCCAGCGCCTCGTCAGCAACCGGGCCGGTCTATTTCTTTCTGGTCGGCCGCTTTGCCTTCTTGGTGGCGCGCTTGGCCGCTGTCTTGACCCGACGCGTCGTCTTCCGAACGGTTGACCGCGCGGACCTCTTGGCCTTGCGAGCGGTCTTCTTTGCCTGCCTCGTAGCTTTCTTGACAGTCTTCCTTGCCTGCCTCGTGGCTTTCTTGGCGGTCTTTCTGGTTGCCTTCTTGGCCTTGCGGGCGGTCCTCTTTGCCTGCCTCGTGGCTTTCTTGGCCGCCTTCTTCACTTTCTTGCTGGTCTTCTTGATAGCCCTCTTGGCGCTTTTCTCCGCCTTCTTGGCTGCTTTCTCCACGGTCTTGCCTGTCTTCTTAACTGCCTTCTCAGCGGTTCGTTTGACCGACTTGGCCGTGGTTTTCTTCTTGGCTGCCGGTTTGCGGGGCGCGGCCTTCTTGGGCGGCTTCGCTACCGGCGCCGCCTTGGCTTCGGGTGCCGGCGTCGGCGTCGGTGCCGGCGGCTCCGGTGCGGGCGCCGGCTCGCTCGCCAGGGGCATCGGGTCCATCCAGCCTGAGCCGGACCAACCAGTTTCGGTATCGTTCTGCTCGTCCATTGTCTACTTCCTCCACCACTTGTATACGTCGGCGATACCCGCCGCGGGTTTGGGGGCAATCCCGGAAAAATGCCTGTGCAGGAAAGTGCCTATAACATGCTACCAAACCAAGTGTGTGCAAGGCGTTAGACACCCGGGCGAGGCCCATTTACCTTGCATGCACCAAATTGCACGTAAGCAAGACGTTTCCCTACAGCATCTTAACCCATTGGTCACCGAACGGCGAACCCGAGTTGCTTTCGCAAGTTGCACTCTAGGTGTCGTGGCGAGAAAACGTAACCGCTTGTGATAAAAAGACTTACGTGTTCTTTGTGACGTGGCCCACACTTTGCCTTTCATTGCCGGTATCATGACAACGTATCCCATCCGCTCGATCTGGTCCTCACTCGCCCTTGCACTGTGTTTTTTCGCTGCTCCAAGCCTGGGCCAGGCGCAAGAAGTCGTAGAAATCCACGTTTCTCCCGAGGTCCTGTCACTCTCGGTCGGAGAGAGGCAACGTCTGTTTTTTACCGCTTTCGACGCCAACGGGAACATCGCGGACCATCCGACCATCAGGCTTGGAACCTCCAACGCACTCGTCGCCAAGGTGGATCCCGACGGAACGGTGATTGGAGTTGCCCCAGGTGTGGCCACCTTGGTGGTCACCGCTGGTCGCGGGTCGGTGAACGTCCGCGTGTCCGTCGGCGGTGGCTCCACCGAGCTGGCGAGTGCTGCTGTGGGCATCGTTCTTACCGTCGACACCTTGTCCCGGCAGGACTCGGTTGAAAGCGGGCCTCGACCCGCAATCACGGAGCCGACACGACAAGTAGTGGTGTCGCCGCCGCCCAGTCCCGATCCGGTGGAACTCTCGGTGGGCGAGTCTAGGCGATTCAGTGTGCGTCCCTTGGGCGCCACGTATGCTGCCGCCACCCTGGCTACGTGGTCCCTGTCGGATTCGACTGTCGTCCAATTCGATGTATTGAGCGGGTCACTCCGCGCCCTGGCTCCCGGAACGACGGATCTGATCGCTTCGGTGGAGGGGTTGGCGGATCTCAAGTGGCGTATCGAGGTTACCTCGCTCGAACTGGCCGTCACGCCTGCGGAAGTCGTCATGGTAACGGGTGAGTCGCGGTCGTTGGAAGCCTCCTTGTTGAATGCCGGTGGAGAACGATTCCAGGCTCTGTCGGCCGGACGGTGGTCCTCGACCAACCCCGCCGTGGTGGCGGTCGATTCCGCTGGACTGATCAGCGGTATCGGATTGGGAACCGCCACCATCACCGTCACCGGACCGGACGGCGACACCGCGGCCGCCGACGTGACGGTCGTAGGTGATTTGCTGCTGTCGGCCAGAGGTGGTCTGGGGGTCGGCGCCGGACTCTATCAGATGAGTTTGGACGAGGGCACGATAGAATCGGTGTTGCTCGACTCGGCTACCAATCTCTATGCGGTGCGCTCGCCGAGTTACCACTCGATCGCCTTCGCCTCGGATGCCAGAGGACGTTACGACGTATACCGCATGGCACCTGACGGGAGCGAACTCGAGCGATTGACCGACGCCGAGGGGCACCACACGCAGCCGATGTGGACGCCCGACGGTGACCAGATCGTTTTCACCAGCACCCGCACCGGCACGCCACAGATATTCCGAATGTCGGCCGATGGACAAGCGATAGAACAGCTGACGCGTGGCGAGGTATCCAGCCACTCTCCGGCGGTCTCACCAGACGGCGGTACCGTGGCCTTCGTCCGCGGGCGTGGGAACGACGAGCGAGTGTACCTGATGGACCCGGACGGAGAGGATGTCCGTCCGGCGCAAATGGCCGAGCCCGGCCGACTGGAGCGCTCGCCCCACTTCTTCCCCAACGGCGACCTGGCCGCGGTAGTGCGGATCGGCAGCACCGCGACCGCAGTGGTCCGCTGGGATCGAGAGCGGGACATGCGGGTGCCCCTGGTGACGTCGGACGGCACCATTCGGTCGTTCGCGGTGTCGAGGGATGGACGTTTCCTGGTGGTGGTGATAGAGTCCACGACGCGCGGCGGCAAGACTCCCACCGAAGTGTTGCTGGTCGACATCGCCCGGCACAAGTCGACCCCGCTTGCCATGACGTTGGCGGCGGACACGCGAGTGGCCAGTCCGTCGTTCTAGTCCTCAACCCCGTTTCTCCACATGAAGGCTCTGGTCCTCAACGCATATGGCGGGATCGAGCATCTCGCCGTTGACGATATTCCCCGGCCCAGTATCACTGAGCCGGACCAGGTACTCCTGCGCATGCATCGGGCGGCGTTGAACCACTTGGACCTGTGGGTGCTCAAGGGGCTTCCCGGGATCGAACACACCTTTCCCCACGTGATGGTAGGCGATGGAGCCGGGGTCGTCGCCGAGGTCGGGGACGGCGTCGATCATGTCGGCGTCGGCGACCGGGTCATGATCAACCCGGGCGTGTCCTGCTACCGGTGCGACATGTGCCTGGCCGGCGAGCACTCCCTGTGTGTCCGCTACCAACTGCTGGGCGAACACCTCTCCGGTACGGCCGCGGAGTACGTCGTGGTGCCGGCCAGGAATTGCGCACCGGTCCCCGACGGCATGCCGTGGGACCAGGCGGCCGGCTTCTCTCTAGTCAACCTGACCGCCTGGCGTCTACTCACCACCCGCGGCCGGATCGCATCAGGTGAGACGATTCTCCTTTGGGGGATCGGCGGCGGCGTGGCCCAAGCTGCGTTACAGATCGCCAAACTCCACGGAGCCCGGACCATCGTGACCAGCTCATCGGACAGCAAGCTGGCCAGAGCGGAGGAGTTGGGTGCCGATCATCTGGTGAATCACCGTGACGTCGACGTGGTAAAGGAAGTGCGGCGGCTTACCGGTAAGCGGGGAGTAGATCTGGTACTGGACAGCGTTGGCGAGGCCACGTGGGAACGTTCGCTCCGATGCCTGGCGCCCCGCGGGAGGTTGCTGACCTGCGGTGGGACATCGGGACCAATCGTATCGACCGACCTGCGCCGGCTGTTCTGGTTCCAGTACGACATCATGGGATCGACTATGGGGAGTCACAGCGAGTATCAAGAGGTCGTCGGTCTCGCCGCCCAGGGAAAACTGTGGCCGGTAGTCGATCGGACCTTCCCTCTCGAAGAGGGCGCGCGTGCCTTCGAGCGACTACAGGACGCCGATCACTTCGGCAAAGTCGTCATCGATATTTCGGGAGTCGCCTGATCGGCTTGGGGCGGGGGATGGCCAAACTGCCATAACCGGACGCCGGCTTCGACCGGCTGCACAACCAGCACCCGGTTAGGGCTCACGGCAAGAATCTTGGCTGCCAGCGGAACCCGAATCAGCGCCACCAGTACGCCGTCGAGTCCCACGTGGTGGTACATCTGAACCGTGTCGCTCAACTCGCGGCTCTTCTGCAACCACACTTTGCCATCTGCGCCCGTGAGGCCCGCCAGGAACGGCGGCTTCACCTCGGCGAAGGGAAGTTGCTGCGCTGTCTTGCGGAGCCCGTCGGGGAACTGACGCAGGAACACTTCGCGGTCCGCCCGATTCACCGGAAAGATCGGGTCGGGTAGCATAGGCCCCCGCTGTTCCGGCGCGTCGGTCGGAAACAGCCACACCCGATTGTGGTTGACCCGCGCCACCCACAGTGTCCCATCCGGCAGTACTCCCCAGGCGTCCTCCCCGGAAAACACCTTGCGCTCGAAACGGCGTCCGGCGTCCCCAAACACCTCAGCTATGTCGAGGGGAGACAGCATTGCCACCGTGTCCGCCCGGTCGAGTTGGTGGCTGGTCCGCAGCACCGCGGCCGAGTCCTGGTTTCCCTTTCCGTCGGGGCCTGGGGGTGGGCGGACGGCTACGTAGAATCGTCCGCTCGCATCTCTCGCTCGGGGGAGCGTGCCCCGGGTTGCGTCGGTGGCTGGGATGGCGTCCAGCAGGTCGCCGTCAGGTGACCACATGGTGGTCCGTCCCATGCCCCAGTCGTTGACGAACAGCGTGTCCTGGAAACTGAAAATACCGTAGGGGTTGCGGTAATGCTCTCCAGGTACGCCGACCACCGTCGCCGAGAGTTCCGCAAAGTCTACCAGCCACACCTTACCGTCATCTTGTTCCAGCACCGCCCAGGTTTCCCCGTGCATCCAGGCACCCTCAGTGATCGCCCCGGAGGCAAGGGTGAGTGTGTCTGCAGTGGGTGGCAGGTCGAGGGTCGGTACCTCGGTCTGGTTTTCGCAGGCTGCGAAAACGGCGAGGGCGGCGAGGGCTGCGGGGGCGGCGAGGGCAGAGGGGCGAGTCTGTGTATGGCCGGTCATGCGGACAATGTAATGGCAGTCACGCGTCGGCGAGACTGATCACCGTGCCGTGCGGCCATTAACAAAGCGACCACTGCCCTCGCTGCTCCCGCCGCCCTCGCCGCCCCCGCTTTCAACTTCCCGTGAGTATCCCTTCATACACCGAGATCGCTCGCTTTCGGTCGGTCTGTCCCAACCAAAACAGGGCGCTCTTCCTGAGATGCACGGGATGATTTCCTTCCGCCACCCGGGTTAGCGCCGGAACGGCTTCGTTCTTGGGCCGTTGCGATAGAGCGAAGATGGCGCTCTCTCGCACGTCGTCGTCCTCGGCCTCGTCATCGGGGCCCAACGCATCGCCCGCTGCAAATCCCAGCCACAGCGTGGCGCTTTCACGGGTGTCCTCGGAGACCGATGGTGTTTTCGCCAAGTCGAGCAGTGTTGGCCACACCGTGGCGCTATCGGCCAGCGCCGCTCCCATGACTAGTTTCCCGCCGTCGTCCCGGGCATCCGCTGCCAGCGTCAACAGGACTTCAGCCGCCAGTGGCGCCGCGACTCTCCCAAGGTCGAGAACGGCACGTCGGTCGTCCCAGCGACCTCCCACCGCCAGGTCGGCGTCCACCACCCTGCCTCCGCGTACTGTCAGCCGCATCCGCGCGGGTCCTGGTTCACACCACTCCCGCATGTCATGAGAGGAACTCCCGGTGTTCACGTTGTTGCGGCCGTCGCCACACACACCGGATTTGGTGCCGTAGCTGAGTCGCACTTCGCCTTCGGTGGCCACGATGCGGTCGGCCATTGATTGGGCAGCGAGGGGTGCTGTCGCTACCAAGCCAATGAATGCCGTGGTGATGAATCGCACGGTCGGTCTTCCTTTCTAGACACGCGTGTCGCTAGCCGTCGATCAGGTCTTCCAGAAACGCCAGGGCTTCAGGCGTATCGGATTGTCCCAGCCAGAAAATGGCGTTCTCACGGAGATCGTGGTCGGTTTCGTTGCGGGCGATGTCCATCAGCTGGCGGAGCGAGGCGTCGTCATCCGCCTGCGAGTAGACGAAGATCAGTTGCTGTTTGATGTCGCGGTCGGTGACGGCGTCGTACAACGCGATCAGCCTGTCCTCCGCGCCTTCGGTCTGCCCGGCCCAGAAGAGGGCGTTCTTGCGCACATCGGTAGGCTCGTCGCGATCTCCCGCCACGGCCAGGAGCCAGGTTACCGCATCATCGCCGCCCACCTGCGACACGCTGAAGATCACCTTCTCCTTGAGGTCGGGATCGTCCAGTTCCTGATAGACCTCCCGCAGGAAATCGACATTGCCGTCGCTCTGGCCCAGCCAGAAGATGGCGTTCTCGCGAACATCCGCCGTCGCATTCGGGTCGGTTACCAGCGCCTTGAGCGCCCGGGTCGCCTCCGGGCTGTCGTGCTGCGACAAGCCGAACACGGCCTTCTCGGCCAGTGGTCCTGAACCCCGGGCCAGTTCGATCAGAAACTCGACTGCCTGAGGATCGCCGGATTGCCCCAACCAGAACACGGCGCTCTCTCGAAGCTCTGTGGGCGCGGTGCTCATGGCGATGCGCCGGAGTACCGGCCCGGAGGTGCCCCCATCCGACTGCGACAAGCCGAACACCGCGGCTTCACGGACGTCCATGGGGATTCCGTCGTCCATCGCCAGCGCTTCAAGATGCCCGGATACGTCCTCGTCAGTGGCGTGGGCCAGCCAGAACACCGCCGACTTACGCGTGTCCTCCTCAATCCCATCCATGCGAGCCAGGCGCAGGAGCGGGTCGACCAGTACGGCGCTGTCGGCAATGACCGCGGCAAACACCAGGTCTTCGCCGGCATCATCCCGGGCGTCCGCCGCCAACTCGAGCAACGCTGAAGCAACAGCGGTGGCGGCCAGGCGGCCCAGGTCGGTAACCGCGGCGCCGGCTCGTGGCCACGATTCCATACCCACTCTAACCTCGGCCTCATCCACCAGGCCGTTTCTGATTTCGAGTTGCAGGAACGCAGGTCCCTCGACGCAGCGCTGGTTGTTCCACCGGCCGTTGATGACAGTCCGGTTGGTGCCGAATTGAACGTTGTCGTCGTGGCCGCAGGTACCCGGTCGCGTTGCATAGCTGGCGCGAACCGTTCCCCGGTCCATCCCCGACACCGTCCGAACCAGATCCTGGCCCGACACTGGGGCGGCTGCTACCAGGAGCGCCACGATGGTGCTAATGATTCGTTTCACGTAAATCTCCTAAGATTCGGCTGATGCTGGTGGCGGTCAGGGCAAAGAGCACTAAGAGGTCCCTGGCAGTTTTTTCCCTCTTTTCCCTCTTCATACCCACCCGCCGCTTAGTTATTGATCAACTCTTCCAAGAACGCAGTCACCCTCGGATCATCCGACTGCCCCAACCAGAAGATCGCGTTCTCCCTCAGT
Source organism: Gemmatimonadota bacterium (assembly GCA_039656035.1). Classification (GTDB taxonomy): domain Bacteria; phylum Gemmatimonadota; class Gemmatimonadetes; order Gemmatimonadales; family GWC2-71-9; genus N074bin45. Next base: position 135 of record JBDHMR010000006.1, on the reverse strand, counting down.
TCCTTGTCCGTCTCTGTGCGGGCGATCTCGAACAGCTTGTCGAGCGCCGCGGGATCGTCGCTCTGCGAATACACGAACACCAGTTGTTCCTTCATTTCCGGGTCGAGATCCAGATCCCACATGTTCAGGAGTTCG
>JBDHMR010000005.1:0-13126 GCA_039656035.1 Gemmatimonadota bacterium | reverse complement strand
AATGTGCCGTCTCGTGTCAGTCCTGTGTAGAGCAGCGTCTGCGGGTCGACCGTCCGGATGTACCACGTCCGGGTGACCAGCACACCCCGGCGCGTGTCGCGGATCAGGTCTTCGAGCGACGCGTCGCCCCCGGCCATGATGAAGTTGCCTGGCGCCGGCAGCGCATGGACGCCCTGCTTCTCCGCCCAGAAGCGCGAATAGTACAGGTTCTCCACCACACCGTTCTTGATCCAATCGGTGCGCTCACGTGATCGGCCGTCTCCCAGCCAGGGTGAGACCGGCACCTCGGTGTTGCTGGGGTCGGAGGTAATGGAGATGCGTTCGTCGAGCAGCTGCTCTCCCACGCGCGTGCCGCCGCCAGGTTTGGCCATGAAGCTCCGGCCCTCGTCGGCCCGGCGCGCGTTCAGGTTGAATACCATGTTCTGGATCAACCCGACGGAGGCTTCCGGTTCGAGAATGACGGTGTAGCGGCCCGGCTCGATGGCCCGGGCGTCGTGACTGGCAACCGCCTTCTCGATGGCGATGTCGGAGGCCGCGTCGGTATCGAGCTTGGTTATGTCATTGAGATCACGGCGAACGTAGCCCGAGCCCTGGGCGTCTTCGGTTCGGGCTGTGAGAGAGAAGTTGACGGAGGTCCCGGCGTTGTAGGCGAACAGGCCGCTGGTGTTGGCCATGGCCGCGAACCCCGCGGAATCGTTGAGGAACCCGGCGGCAACACAATCGCGGGCAGCGGATCGCTCGATGCTGCTGGCCGCGGCTTGGGCCCGGGCGTCGGCGGTTATCTCCGCCGTGGCCTGGTGCCACGTGTGCGACGGGAGGTACTCCTGAGGCCCGAGCGGGTCCATGAACTCCTCGTCCTCGGGCGCCAGTTTGGCCAGCTCTTCCGAGCGCCGCACCACCCGCTCCAGGCTCTCGTCATCGAATTCGTTGCCCGTGGCCGTGCCCGAGCGTTGTCCATAGTTGGACTGGACCACCACCGTCATGTTCTCGTTTCTGCCCGCCGTGGTGACGGTGTTTCTGGCGTAGCGGATGTTGCCGGCGGCGTTGCCGTTGAGATTGGCTTCGCAGGCGTCCGCCCGGGATAGCGCCAGGACCTTGCCGAGGAGATCCCGTGCTTCCTGTTCGCTGAGTCGGGGCATCAGATCTTCCTCGCAGTGTTGATGACGTTCACGCCGTCGAACCGGGTCGTGGCCGATCCGTGGGACACGGAACTGATTTGGGGCGGCTGGCCCTTGCCGTCGAAGAACGATCCGTTGAGGCGGTAGTCCCGCTCGTCGCAGATGGCGCTGCAGGAGTTCCAGAATTCCTGGGTGTTGGACTGGTAGGCCACGTCGCGCAGCTGATTTGTGATCTGGCCGTTCTCGATCTCATAGAACAACTGGCCACCGAACTGGAAGTTGTACCGTTGCTGATCGATGGAGTAGGATCCGCGGCCCACGATGTAGATCCCCTTGTCGACGCCGGCGATCATCTCATTGACCGTGAGCGGATCACGCCCCGGCGCCAGGGACACGTTGGGCATGCGCTGGAACTGGACCGAACTCCAGTTGTCGGCGTAGCAGCAACCGTGTGAAGCGTCTTCGCCCAGGATGTGCACCTGATCGCGAATGGCCTGGTAGTTGACGAGAATGCCGTCCTTGACCAGATCCCACCGCTTGGTGGGGACACCCTCGTCGTCCCAGCCGACCGCGCCCAGTGAGTCCTTCTGGGTCTTGTCGGCGAACAAGGTCACCAGCTCGCTGCCGTAATTGAAGGATCCGGATCGCCACTTGTCGATGGTTGCAAAGCTGGTCCCGGCGTAGTTGGCCTCGTAGCCCAGCACCCGGTCGAGTTCCAGCGGGTGGCCCACGGACTCGTGGATGGTCAGGAACAGGTGGGACGGTTCCAGCACCAGAGTGTATTGGCCCGGCTCCACCGACTTGGCGCTGATGGTCGATCGAGCTTGCTCGGCCGCCAGGCCGGCATCTTCGACCATGTCGTAGTAGCGGTCGTACAGCACGGTCGTGGGGGCATCGACCTTGCCCTCGGCCCGGCCGGATAGATACTCGTAGCCCATCCCCACCGGGGCACTGAGCGCGCCGCGAGTCTTGAATTCACCGCTCTCCTTGTCGATGGCGGTGACGGTGAAAGTGGGCCAGGTGCGATGGATGTCCTGGTCGATGTAAGAACCGTCGGTCGAGGCGAAGTACTTCTGTTCGTTCACCAGGAACAACAACGAATTGATGAAGCTGGCCCCGTTGGCCAGGGCTGCCTCGCTCGCCGCCGCCAGTAGTTCGGCCTTTTCGGAAATGGGCACCTCGAAGGCATTGATTTCGATCGGCGTCCGCCAGCTCACTTCACCGAAGCCCGACTGCGGCGCCAGCTGGACCGGGTCGGTCTGGAACCGGGAGTTGGCCAGGGCCGTGGCGGCCGCTTCGGTGGCGGCGCGGCTGACCCCTTCCGGTGTGACGTCGTTGGTGCCGGCGAATCCCCAGGTGCCGTTGACGATGACCCTGATGCCCACGCCGAACGACTCGGTGCTGGTGATGTTCTGGATCTTGGTGTCTCGGGCGGAGATGAACTGATTGAGATAGCGGGCGATCCGGACGTCGGCATAGCTGGCTCCCTTCGATTGCGCGGTCTCCAGGCCGATATCCGCCAACACCTTCTTGTCCGCCGTCGGGATGGGCGTGAGGGCGCCCCCGAAATCCGGAACCTGCCGGCCCCAGATGGGAACCGCTACCGCCCCGGCACCCATGCCGGCAAGGCGCACGAAATCTCTACGTTCCACGAGATACTCCTGTCAGGGAGAGGATGATGTGTGGCTTACGGGGTCCCTACCTCTAAAAAACGTAAGCGAGCCCGAAAAAGTTGCGAGGATCTTCGTCCTAGGGCGCACCGCCGGGGGCCGTGACTCGCTTCAAGTCAACGCCGGTGATGAGGCTCTTGTCCCTCAGTACTCGGGCCATTGCCAGAAACTGTTGCTCACCGGCCGTTAGCCTGATCTGTAGGGAGTCCAGGTCGAGTTGCACCCGGTCGTTGATCCGCGTCACCGCCTCGAGTCGCTGCTGCAAGCGCTCGAATTCCGCCAGCACCCCGTCCTCGGAGATCTCGACCCGGGCCCGGCTCCACACCGACAGTCCCAGCAGAACAACACCCACGAAGCTCAGAAAGGCACCACCGATGCCAAAGCGCTGGTGTTTCACCCACACATAACTCGCCGACACCACGGCCACGCTGCCCATGATCATGCCCACGGCGTAGGACCAGGATTGCATACGGACTCCCGAGGACTGAGGCGGGGAACGTATCGTTTATGAAGACGGCTGGCTAGAGAGGGGCAGTGGCCAACGCCCTATTTTCTTCCATCCAACCAAACCACATGCCTCCCCCTCCGATCAACCACCTCCACCACTCTCCCGCCCGACTCCTGGAACCCGGCCAGTCGCGTCGTCCCCGGACCAACCGGCCGTTCCTCGATGGGGGCCCGAATCCACCAGCGCCGGACAACCCAGCCACCTACGGGCAGCTGGCTGAACTCCAACAGGCCCCCGGCGGAGGCTCGAGGTACCCACGAAGGCAGATCAACGTAGTGATACTCCAGCCGGTCGAGTGCCAGCGTGGAGTGGTCGATCCACAGAATCCCCTCGATTCCTGGCTGGTCCTGGCCGCCGGCCGGGCGGAACTCGAGGCCCACCAATAGGGTGTCCCCGGGGTCTCGAGTCACCTGGTAGCAGTAGGAGCCAAGAAACCAGGGGGAAAACAGCACGGTGCCATCCGGCCCGTAGTAGGTGGGTCCCAGCCCGGCAGCACTTTGCAGGTGGGTAGGTGGGCGAACGAAGCCCCACCGGGCCAAGGTGTCTACCGGGGCACTTTCGATGGGCCAATCGTGCAGCGGCGCGTCGGCCACCGTGGATTCCTCGAGTACCGCACCGTCCGGGTCCAGCTTGCGGAGGTAACTCGACGTCCGAAACCGCATACTGGGTCCGGTCAGCGTCTCCTCGGCCAACGCAAACGCCTTGCGTGCTTCTTCCATGAGTAGCGCTGTTGCCGTGCCTGCTTCCTGGTCACCGTGACACGCGCCAGATCCCCGGACCACGATGTCGTCGGTGAGGACAATCCGTTCGACCGGCAGCTCGATCCTGGCGTCGAACACCTCATCCAGATCTAGGCGGATTTTCTGGGATTGCCACGGCGCGTACCCAATCCTGAGCACTTTTAATCGATGGGCTTCGCCACCGACCGAATGGAACGCAAACGCCCCGCTGGCAAATGTGTTGGTGCGGGCTATCTGATGGTCGAGCGTGTCCTGGAGGATGACCAACGCATTCGAAACGGGCAAGCCGGTCTCGCTACTGACCAGCCGCCCCTGGATGGACTGTCCTGATGTGGTTGTTGGGTACAGTGAGAGCAATAGGATGGTGAAGGTGAGCAAGAGAAAATGGAAATTGGAAATTGGGGATTGGAAAGCGCGGATACCAATTTCCAATTTCCAGTTTCCAATCACCCGCCCATCACCCAAAGATCCCCTCGAACTTGTCCTTACTGTCTTCGAGCCACGCCCTGAACGTCCGTATCTCCGGGAACAAAGATCGTGACTGTTCCAGCTGGGGCTGACTATTGGTGACGAAGCGGCGGTAGAAGTCGAACATGTTGGCCAGGTCGTCCGCGCCGGGGAAATCGAATTCGGCGAACACTTCACGCGGGATATGGTTGTACACTACCCGCTGGCCCAGAACGTCGGACATGGTTTCGGCGTATTCTGCTGGAGGCAACACATCCCCCACCACGTCGACGACCTGTCCTGCATAGCCTTCGGTATTTTCAAACATCGGCGCCACCACCCCGCCGAGGTCCTCCACCGCGACGGCCGCCAGTGGCGTGTCGCCCTGGGGAAAGCCGAAGGCAAAGCTGCCGTCGTCCTGCCGCCGGGGCGGGAAGAAGGCCAGGAAATTCTCGTAGTAGAACGCCACGTGCACGAACGCTGTCCGCGTATCGGTATCACGGGCTCGTTGCTCGAGCTTGGCCTTGATGTCGAAGTGGGGGACCGAGAGCGCCTGGCCGCTCAGGTCGTACGCGTTGGGTAGCGTGCTCAGGACGAAGAAATCCACTCCTGCGTCCGCTACCGCCTCGATGAGATTGGTGCCATGCTCTTCTTCGGCGGCGAAGTGCTCCCAGAAGTTGGTGACGCCAAAGGCGCCGTCGCAGCCGTTGAGGGCGCGGTCCAAGCTGGCCCGATCCGCCAGGTCTCCGGCTACCACTTGGGCGCCGGCATCCGCCAGGGCTTTGGCCTTGTCGCTGTCGGGGTTACGAGTGAGGGCACGGACCTGGAATCCCGCGGTCAAGAGGTGCCGGGCGACGCTGCCGCCCTGGCCGCCGGTAGCGCCAGTCACCAGGATGGTCATGGGGTCGCTCTCCAGAGGGAAATGTCGAGCGGGGCGTTCGTGAGGAGAAGGCCTGCTCGTCTAGCCTGAACGATAGCATCCTATTGGGAGGGGGTCAAAAATTGGAAATTGGAAATTGGAAATTGGGACAAAACAGCCGCTTTCCGTTTCAATTTCCAATTTCCAATTTCTATTTTCTATTCATAATGCAGCGCCTCCACCGGCTGCACCCGCGCGGCCCTCCGGGCGGGGAAGAAACACGCTGCCACGGCGACCAACGAGAGCAGCAGGGCCACGGCGCCAAACGTCAGTGGATCGGTGGGCGCTACCCCGTAGAGCAGCGTGGCCATCAGCCGGGTGAGGCCGAACGCTCCTACCAAGCCGACGCCCACTCCCACGAGGGCGATGGCCATGCCCTGTTTCAGGACCATCAAACTCACCTGGTGCTCTTGTGCGCCGAGGGCCATGCGCACGCCGATCTCGCGGGTACGCTGGCTCACCACGTAGGAAATGACCCCGTAGATGCCAACTGTGCCGAGCACCAGAGCCACCAGGGCGGCAATGGAGAGTAGCAACATGGTGAAGGCGTTCCGGGCGGTGTCGGCCTTGAGGATGTCAGCCGCGGTGCGCACGTTTGCGATCGGGAGGGTGGCGTCCATCGACCACAGCTCCTGCCGCGCCGCCGGCATCACCGACGTCGGCTCCACGCTGGTCCGCACTACCACGGTCATGGTGCCGCGGCGCCAGCCCGCCTGACCGGTATCGGCCGCCACATGCGGCCAGTACACGATGGTCGGGGCGTCCTCGACCAGCCCGTTGTCCCGCACGTCGGCCGCCACGCCGACTATGGTGTACCAGCTGCTCCGTTCTTCCAGGTTGATCCCGTTGGCTATCCGTTTACCAATGGCGCTCTCGCCGGGCCACTCCTGTCGGGCGTATGCCTCGCTCGCCACCACGGCACCCGTCCGGTTGTCCAAATCATTTTGTTCGATAGCACGCCCCTCGAGCAGCGGCACGCCGGCCGTCTGGAAGTAACCCGGGCCGACCCATTTACTCCGAACGATGGGTGGAAGTTCATCCTGGAGTGGGGGATGGTCTTCCGCGATGGCGCCCTGGTTGGAATTGCCGCCTGCCATGCTGAAGCTGTTGATGGTGCTCGCTCCCACTACGCCGGGGACCGATCCGAGCCGTGTGACGAGCTCCTGATAGAAAGCCGCTACGTCGGTATCCTCGGGGTAGCTGGCCATCGGGAGGGACACGCGGAACGTGAGTAGGTTTTCTGCCGTGAATCCGGGATCGACGTTCTTCAGCTGCCAGTAACTCCGGGCCATCAGGCCCGAACCCACCAGAAGCACCAGTGCCAGCGCCACCTGTGACACCACCAGGGTGTTGCGGGCCCGGTGGGTCTCCTTCCCGGCGGAACTGCCCCGGCCGCCGTCCTTGAGGGCGTTGACCAAGTTGGGAACGCCATACTTGACGATGGGCACCACACCGAAGAACAGGCCCGCCAGGAGCGAGACTCCTGCTGCGTAGCCCAGCACCATCATGTTGAGGCCCGCGCCGGACAGTCGGGGGATGTCGAACGGTGTCGATGCCACCAGGACAGACGTGCCCACCGCCGCCAGCAGGATTCCCACGGCGCCGCCTGCCACCGCCAAGGTGATCGACTCGGTGAGGTACTGCGCCACGATTTCCCGCCGGCCGGCGCCCAACGCGGTACGGACGGCTATTTCCTTCTGCTGCGCTTCGGCTCTTACGAGGAACAGGTTGGTCACGTTGGCCGTGGCGATGAGCAGCACGAAAGCCACCGTACCCAGCAGGATCCAAAGCGCCTGTTCGATGTCACCTACGATTACTTCCCTGAGGGGTTCGAGGTAGGCGCTCATCTGAGCGTCCTGCATCAACCCTGCGGTGATCTGTCCCGGGTAGGCGTCCGGCAACGTTACCAGCATGCGATTGAGATCGGCCGCCGCCGCTTCTATGGTCACACCGGGCGCCAGCCGCGCCACCGCCTCGAAGGAGAAGTTGGCCTGTCCCAACGTCGTGGGATCGATCCGATGCTGCAGCCAGACCTGCGCGTCCTCGATGGGATAGTCAAAGTCCGCTGCCATGACGCCCACGACCTCATAGCTCGTGCCGTCTAGTTCAATGGTTTGCCCCAAGATCCGGGGATCGGCGCCGAAGCGGCTGCGCCACAGCTCCTCGGACAGGAGCGCCACGTCCGGCGAGCCCCACTCATCATCGTCCGGCAAAAACACCCGGCCCATGAGCGCGTTGGCCTGGAGCACGCGGAACAGCGGTGATGTAGCGGATGCAGCCGGAATGCGCACCGGATCGCCGGCCTCAGTCAAATTGAGCGAAAACTCGTTGGTGAGCCCGATTTCGGTGAACGATCGCTGCTGCTCGCGGTAGAGGGTGTAGGTAGTGTTGGACTGCTCGAACTCCTCGATGTCGATGCCCGGGGCGGTGTGCCACAGCATCACCAACCGGTCCGACTCGGGGTAGGGCAACGGCCGGAGCAACACCCCCTCGACCACGCTGAAGATGGTAGTGTTGGCGCCGATCCCCAGTGCCAGGGTGCCTATGGCGATAGCGGTAAACACTGGTGTTTTCAGGAGCTTACGAATGGCGTACTTGATCTGCGAGAGGGGCCGCACGATGGTCTCCAGGTGGCGGGTTTTGGGGCTAGGGAGGCTGTACGATAGGGGTGACCGGGATGTTTCAAGGTGGGACGAGACGGGTACGCGCTTACACCAGTCCCTTCTCCATCAACGCCACCTCTTTTGTCCCGCCCTCGGTCTCCTGCCGCCCGACTTCCCGGAACCCCATTCGCTCGTGAAACACTATCGATCCCGGATTGGGCGGCCGGAGGTTCACCTCACACGTCAGCAGATCGGCGAATGGGGCGGCGAACTCAGCGAGGTCCTGGTACAACAGCCGTCCCACACCGGAGCCCCTTGCCGGTTGGGCCACGATGATGCGGTCGACATAGACGAACCGTTCACGGTTGGCCTGGAACCACTCGAAGTTGGGACTGGCGTAGGTGAGTTCCGGCGTCAATGCCGTCAGGAACCCGGCGATGCTGCCGGCCTGTTCGGCTACACGGAAGTACGGCGCGTGAACCCGGAACCAGTCGAATTGGGCCAAACCAAGTGAGTTGACGTGGGGAGCGGCGGCTTCATTGAGGTGTCGCAACACGGGGAGGTCTTCGATGGAGACTGCCCGGAGGAACGTCGTCACCTGCCGGGCCGTTGGCGAGCCACGCTATCCACGGTTCACCAGATGATCGGGTGTGGCATCGAGGTACGCTGTGCGGATGCGGCGGGCCAGATCCCTGTATCCCTCGAGGTCGGTGGGGACGGCACTCCTGTGCTGGGCCTCGACGACGCGGAGATAGTCCGCGATGTGATCGTCCTCTCCCGTCAGCACGATGCCGCCCAGGTGAACGCCGTGGAGGGAAGCCTCGGCCAAGTCACCGGCCACCGGCGGCCATCTGCTGGCGACCAGTTCCAGGGCAATGGCAGTCTCGCCCGTCAAGCTGAGGAGGCCCACGTCCTGCAGCCGGTCGGCCAGGACCAGGGCAACCTGGCCCGTCCGCCCTTTGATCTGGACGTCGCCGTCATCCCGCAGAGCGTTCAAGGCGCGCTCGAGCACCCCGGCTGTGGCGGAGCGCACGCGGTCGTTGGCGGTCTGCACCGTGGCGGTCACGGCCAAAGCCGCTCGGTGTGCCAGCCGTCATCCGTCCGGCGGTACCTGATGCGATCGTGCAGCCGGTTGACCCGGCCTTGCCAGAATTCGATCGACCCGGGCGTGACGCGATAGCCGCCCCAGAACGACGGCAAGGGGACCTCTTGGCCGGCGAACCGTCGTTCTGTTTCGTTCACGCTCTCCTCCAGGGCCGACCGTTCTGGCAGCGTGTCGCTCTGCCGCGACGCCCAGGCGCCGATGCGGCTCCCGCGCGTGCGGGTACGGAAATAGGCCGCGGATTGCTCTTCACTGATCCGCTCGACCGTGCCTTCGATGCGCACCTGCCGCTCGAGGATGGGCCAGTGGAACAGGAGAGCCGCAAACGGATTCTCGTCGAGTTCCTTCGCCTTGCGACTGCCGTAGTTGGTGAAGAACACAAAGCCGTCCCGGCCTTCCTTCGCTCCCCAGCGCTTGAGGAGTACCGCCCGCGCCGAGGGCCGGCCCGCGGGCGTGCTGGTGGCGAGTATCATCGTTTCGGGGAGGAGCATGCCGGACTCTTCTGCCGCGCGGTACCACTCGCCGAACAGTGCCATCGGATCGTCCCCGGCGGCCAGGTCGGGGAGTCCCAGAGCGACACCCTTACCGGCGGTGAACAGCGTTTTCAGCTTGGCGCGAATGGACATGAGAATCACTCAGCCCGGTGGACCATGGTCGTCCGCTCCCGTGCGAGCATCAGACCGCGGCCGGCGCCAGGTCGGCGTAATCGGGTTCAAACATCGCCGCGCGTATGGCCTCGCGCGTAAGGCGTTTGCCGTCCGTCTCCTGGGCTAACCCTTGCTTGAAGGCTACCTCGGCCACGCCGGCCGCGATGGCGGCCGACACTTCGCGCACGCTTTCCAGCGGCGGGAAGATCCGGCCCATGGCGATGTCGTCCTCGCTGACTTCATTGGCCAGGATCCGTGACGCCACGAAGAACATTTCGTCGGTCACGTGGCGAGCCCGGGAGACGATCACGCCCAATCCGACGCCGGGGAACACATAGACGTTGTTGCCCTGGCCCGGCACGAACCGCTTACCCTGGTACTCCACGGGATCGAACGGGCTGCCGCTGGCGAACACGGCTCGGCCTTCACTCCAGCGATAGGCCTGTTCGGCCGTGCACTCCGACTTGGAAGTGGGATTGGATAGCGCGAACACGATCGGCCGATCGTTGATGGCGGACATGCGTTCGATCACGTCCTGAGTGAACACCGCCGGCACTCCGGCGGCACCGATCAAGGCCGTAGGCCGGAGGATCTCTACCGCCTCGGCCAGGGTGGCAATGTGCTCGTGGTCGTGGGCGAATCGCTGCTTGTGAGGCGCCAGGTCGGTGCGGCTCTGCACCACCAGTCCCTTGGAGTCGAGGAACCAGCAGCGGCGGACAGCCTCCTCTTCGCTCAGACCCTCGTCCTGCAGAGCGGCCACCAGGAGGTTGCCGATGCCGATGCCGGCCTCGCCGGCTCCGAAGAAGAGGAACTGTCCGTCACGCAGGGTGCCGCCGGTGATGCGCTGCGCCGAGTAGAGGCCGGCCAGGGCGACCGCGGCGGTGCCTTGAATGTCGTCATCGAAGGTGCAGACCCGGTTACGGTACTCGTCCAGCAACCGAAAAGCATTGCGGGTGGCGAAGTCTTCCAACTGGATGACGGCGTCGGGAAATGCTGCGCTGGCCGCGGTGATGAACTCCTCCACCAGCTCGTCGTAGTCTGTGCCCCGCAGCCGGTGCTGTGCCAGGCCTATGTACAACGGGTCCTCCAGATGGGATTTGTTTTCCGTGCCGACGTCCAGGGTAATCGGGAGGCATTGGGTCGGGTGGATTCCGGCGCACGCGGTGTAGAGTGACAGCTTGCCGACGGGAATGCCCATGCCGGCTGCCCCAAGATCGCCGAGTCCCAATATGCGCTCGCCGTCGGTGACGACGATGATGCGAACGTCGCGGTGTGGCCAGTGCTCGAGCAACTCGGCGATCCTGCCCCGGTCGTTGGCGGACAGGTACATGCCCCGGGGGCGGCGGAAAATATGAGCGTATTCCTGGCACGCCTGTCCCACTGTCGGTGTGTAGACGATGGGCATGAGTTCCGCCAGGTGATCGATCAGCACGCGATAAAACAGTGTCTCGTTCCGGTCCTGCAAGTTGGTGATGGCGATGTAGCGATCGAGATCGGTGGCCCTGTCGCGCACGCCGTTCATGACGCGGGTCACTTGCAGCTGCTGGCTGATTACGGCCGGAGGGAGCAGGCCCCTGAGCCCCAACTCGCCTCGCTCTGCGTCGGTGAAGGCTGTGCCCTTGTTGCGGACAGGGTCGTGTAGCAGCTTCACGCCACGGCGGGATTCTGTCGTGTCGTGAGGGGTAGCGGGTGATCCAAAATCCATAGTCATTGACCGGTATCTCCGGCGACAGCCCCGGGTTGTGCGTCGAACCCGAGGGCGCGCTCCAGGAAGGCGTTTCGGAAAACTCCGTCGGGATCGACCCGGCGGCACAACGTCCGAAATGTAGCCAGTTCCGGGTACAGGTGTTCCACCGTTTGCCACTCGAGTGGGAAGTACTTGCCCCAGTGGGGGCGGGCCCGGAATAAGGCTGCTATACTCTCCGCCAGAAAGTCAGCCATCCCGTAGAATGCGTCCCGCGGCTCCACATAGGTAATGAAGCTGATGGCGTACCACGGCTCGTCCGGGCTGCTGGCCATCGACATCATGGTGTCGTCGGCCAGGACGCGACGGAAACAGATGGGGTAGTGGTGGGTGAACGATCCGGCCAGGGTGTCGAGCCGGGCGGCCATGTTCACCGACTCGAGCTGGTCCCTGAGTCCTTCGGATACGCTCGCCGTGCCGGCCAAAACGTCAAGGACTTCACGAACGTACCCGGCCGCCTCCGGCAGCCGGTGGGCCGCGACGAACAGTTCGATTTCCAGGTGGCGGAACAACTCGTGTTCCATGATCAGCTGCCGCTCACTCCAATCCGATACTGGAGGGGTGCGCGCCACCAGCAGTGGAAACAGCCGCTGATAGAACCCCCGTACCCGGCCGTCGCGCCCGAGCACCGACGTCAGGGACTTGATGATCAAATGGAAACCAACGTCCAGCCACGCGAGCCAATACAGGCGGTATAGCGGTGCCAGTTTGCTGGGTCTACCTGACGAGGTGTCGACGCGGCGCTTCTGGTCGTACCAGTCCCACGAGTGTGGAATGAGGTAAAACTGCTGGAGCGGGAACGCCGCCTCGCGGGAAAGAGTGTCTTGCAGGTCGGCGCTGCGCTCCATCGACTCGGCTATGAGGTAGCGGGGCACGCAGCGAAATCGGACAGACAGGATGACGCCCATGCACCCGATGGCACACCGGGCGGCCCTCAGCTCCGGGCCGCTGGTCCAAGTGTGCACAGCAGCGCGGCCCGATTCAGGATCGTACGCAGCCACCCGTATTTCTTCCATATAGTGCGACAGGCTGTGCTTGCCCGAACCGTGCGTGCCGGTAGAAATCGCCCCGGCGATGGCTTGTTCGGTGATGAGCCCCATGGAGGGCAGTGTGGCGTTTGCCTGACGCCTGAGCTTGCGTAGCAGCACCTTGAGTTGGCATCCGCCCCCCACGGTGGCCCATATGTGCCCCTCGTCGTCAATCGAGGTCTGGACATCGTCGAAGTGACGCAGGTCGATCAGGGCATCGTCAGATTCGATGCCACCGCTCCAGGAGTGACGGGAGGCGACGACGCGCACCTGTCCCTCGGCGTGCCGTTCGAGGATCGCCAACACTTCCGACTCAGTCCGCGGGGTATACAGATGACGCGGCCGGAACCTGATATTGCGGCCGAAGTTGGTTATGACAGACGGCCGGCGTGTCATGATCGGTCGATCAGTTTTCTGATCTTCGCCAGTTCCTCACGCGCCCAGCGAGCCTCAGGGCTTCCCGGAAAGCGCTCAATCAGCCGGGCGAGTTCCGGGGCGGCGCGCGGGGGGTCGTGCTGGTGATCGAGCGCCAACTCGATCAACTCACGCGTGAGCAGTAACTCCCACCGTGATGATCGCTCGCCGCGTTGACGTGCGGCG
>JBDHMR010000004.1:0-22090 GCA_039656035.1 Gemmatimonadota bacterium | reverse complement strand
CGTGGTCTGATCGTCCCGCAATGACTTTGACCACCGTCCTGATCCCTGTCCTGATCCTCGGCGGCGTCGGCCTGACCTTCGCCGCGCTCATCGCGGTGACCCACCGTCGTTTCAAGGTGTGGGAGGATCCCCGGATCGATGCGGTGGTCGACCTGCTCCCCGGCACCAACTGCGGGGCCTGCGGCCAGGCCGGCTGCCGGGCCTTCGCCGAGTCGATCGTGGGGGGATCGATCCAGCCGGCCACGTGCACCGTCATGAGCCCGGAAGATGTGGAGGACGTGGCGGCTTTCCTCGGGGTGGACGCGGGCCAAGCCAACAAGCGGGTCGCCCGGTTGTTGTGCGCCGGTGGTTGTGATGTGGCCCCACCGCAGGCCGAATACCGCGGGCTGCCTACCTGTAAGGCCGCAGCGGCGGTGGCCGGTGGCGGCAAAGGCTGCGCCTGGGGCTGCCTGGGTCTGGCGGACTGCGAGGTGGTCTGCGATCTCGACGCCATCTTCATGAACTCCGCCGGGTTGCCGGTGGTCATCCCCGAGCGGTGCACCGCCTGCAACGACTGCGTCGAAGCGTGCCCCAAGGATCTGTTCGTCCTCATGCCGGTGGAGCAGCACCTCATCGTCCAGTGCCGCAACGCGCTCGAGGGCGACCTGGCCGAAGCGCACTGCTCCGTGGCGTGCACCACCTGCGGCAAGTGCGCGCTCGACGCTGCCACTGGTTTGATCGAGATGATCGATGGCCTGGCGGTGATTGATTACAGCAAGAACGAGTTGGCGGGTCCGGACGCGACGGTTCGTTGTCCGACAGGCGCCATCGTCTGGGTCGAAGGGGCCCAGACGTTCGAGCCCACCCGTCCATCCGAAGCCGAGAGGGTATTAGCGTGATCTTCAAGAAGACAGCCCCCGCAGCACCGGCACCGAAGTATCCCGGCATCCCCACCGCCGTCGACGGCACCACCTCGGTGGTGGAAATGGAGACCGCAGCCAGTGAAGGCGCGGGAGCGTATCCCATTACGCCGTCCACGCAGATGGGCGAGGGATGGGCTGCGGCGGTGGCGGCCGGTAAGACCAACGTGGGCGGACGTCGGCTCATCTTCTTCGAGCCTGAAGGAGAGCACGCGGCAGCAGCGGTAACCGCCGGGCTCAGCATGACCGGCCTGCGCGCCACCAACTTCTCCAGCGGGCAAGGCATCGCCTACATGCACGAGTCGCTCTACGCAGCGGTGGGAAAGCGGCTCACCTACGTGCTCAACATCGCGGCCCGGGCCATGACCAAGCATGCGCTCAACGTCCACGCCGGGCACGACGACTATCACTCGGTCGACGACACCGGCTTCTTCCAGTTGTTCGCCAAGGATGCTCAGGAATCGGCCGATTTGAATCTGATAACGCACCGGATCGCCGAGCTGTCGCTCAATCCGGGCATCTGCGCCCAGGACGGGTTTCTCACCAGCCACGTAATCGAGTCGATGAAGATGCCCGAGCGTGAACTGGTTCGCGAGTACCTGGGCGACCCGGCGGATATCATCGACTCGCCCACGCCGGCTCAACGGTATGTGCTGGGCGAGACGCGCCGCCGCATCCCCGAGATGTTCGACCTCGACTATCCCACCATGCAAGGCGTGGTGCAGAACCAGGACTCATACCAACAGGGTGTCGCGGCCCAACGGCCGTTCTACTTCGACCACATCCCCGCACTGACCGATCAGGCCATGGCGGAATTCGCCGCCCTGACCGGTCGCAGTTACCAACGGGCAATGGGATACCTGCTGGACGATGCCGAGTACGTCATTGCCGGCCAGGGGTCGGTGGTGGCCAACGCCGAAGCCGTGTGCGACTACCTGCGCGAAAGCCGCGGCCTCAAGGTCGGCGTCCTCAACGTCACCATGTTCCGGCCCTTCCCCGCCGACGTTATCACACACCTCCTGCGCGGCAAACGGCGCGTGGTGGTACTCGAGCGGCTCGATCAGCCCCTGGCGGTCGATCCCCCCATTCTCCGTGAGATCCGCGCCGCCATGAACAAGGCAGTCGAGAATGGCCGCGCCACCGGCACCGCGCCCTACCCTGGCCTGGCACCGTGCACCGCCGACGAGGTCCCGGATTTCTATACCGGGTGTTTCGGGCTTGGCAGCCGTGACCTGCAACCCGCGGACTTGATCGCCGCGGTAAACAACATGCTGGACGGCGGCACGCACCGCCGCCAGTTCTACCTCGGCACCGACTTCGTCCGACGCGACACGAGGCTCCCCAAGCTCCAGATCTGGCAGCAAGAGCTGCTGGAGACCTATCCCAACATCGAGGAGATGTCACTTCCGCCGGGAGAAGACGTCAACCTACTCCCCAAAGGATCGACGTCGATCCGCATCCACTCCGTGGGTGGTTGGGGCGCCATCACCATGGGTAAGAACGTGGCCATGACCGCGTCCGACCTGTTGGGACTCTACATCAAGGCCAACCCCAAGTACGGCTCGGAAAAGAAGGGCCAGCCGACGACGTTCTACGCCACCTTGGCCAAGGAGCCCATCCGCCTCAACTGCGAGCTGAAGCACGTCAACGTGGTGCTGGCACCCGATCCCAACGTGTTCCGCCACTCCGACCCATTGGCCGGCCTGGAAGACGGCGGCGTATTCATCATTCAGACCGACCGGCCCACCGATGAGTTCTGGAACAGCCTGCCGGCCACCGGTCAGCAGGCCATCAAGGATCGTCACATCAAGGTCTACACCCTCGACGCGTTCGCCATCGCCATGGAGGAGGCATCCGACAGCGACCTGCGTTACCGCATGCAGGGCGCAGCCTTCATGGGCGCGTTTTTCAAGGTGTCGGGATTGCTCGAGCGCGAAGGACTGGAAGAGGACAGGCTGTTCAAGGGCATCCGGGTCCAGCTGGACAAGAAGTTCGGCTCGCGGGGCGAGCACGTGGTGCAGGACAACCTCCGGGTCATCAAGCGCGGCTTCGAGGAAGTCCGCCAGGTCGATACCACGTCCCTTACCGTGTCCGACGCCGAAGTGGGCACCACCCCAAGCATGCCCGCCATCCTCGACGGCACCAACGTCAAGCCGGGCTTGGGTAACCCCGGCCGGTTCTGGGAACAGGTGTGCTTCCTCTACAAGACCGGCTCCGACCCCATCGCCGATCCGTTCGCCGCGTTGAGCGCCATTCCGGCGGCCACCAGCACCATCCGTGACATGACGGACATCCGGTTCGAGGTACCGCTGTTCATAGCGGACAAGTGCACCGGGTGCTCCCAGTGTTGGACCCAGTGCCCCGACGCGGCCATACCCGGGGTGGTAAGCCAGATCGACGAGGTGATCGAAGCGGCCATCGCCAACCTGTCGAACGGCCGCAGCTTCGACCGGTTGCGCCAGGTAGTGGCGCCGCTGTCCAAGGAGGCGCGCCGGGTCATCAAGGGCGTGCCGTTCACCACCTTCGCCGACGTCCTCTCAACGGCGTACGGAACAGTGGTCGACAAACTCAATCTTCCGCCGGACCGCCGGAAGGAACTGGATACCGAGTTCGCGCCGGTCTATTCGTCACTGGCCGAGTTCCCGTTGGCCAAAACCGGACCGTTCTTCGATCTCCCTGAATCGAAGGCCAAGGGCACCGGCGGACTGTTGTCGATCACCGTCAACCCGGAAGCGTGCAAGGGCTGCAACCTGTGCGTGGAGGTGTGTCCCGACGAGGCGTTGATCACCATCAAACAGGACGAGGACGCGGTCGAGCAGCTACGGCGCAACTGGGCTCTGTGGCAGCACCTCCCCGAAACAGACGATCGCTACGTCAACATCGCCAACCTGGAAGAGGGCATCGGCGTGCTGCCATCGATGCTGCTCAAGCAGAGCAGCTACCGGTCGATGATGGGCGGCGACGGCGCCTGCATGGGCTGCGGCGAGAAGACCGTGGTACACCTGGTGCTGTCGGCCATCAACGCGCTCATGCTGCCGCGGGTGGAACGCTACGTAGAGCGGCTGAGCGACCTGATCGCCCGGCTCGACGACAAGGCCAGAGCGCTGCTGGCTTCCGACGCCAAGCTCGGCGAGGTGGCAACAGATGGGGCTGGAACGGTCGACATCCCCCTCGACGCCGACAAACAGGCTGCCGTTGATAGGATCGCCCGGGAAATCAAGGATCTGGAGGACCTGCACTGGCGCTACACCGAAGGACCCAGCGGCAAGGGCCGCTCCACCGTGGGCATGGCCAACTCCACTGGGTGTTCGTCGGTGTGGGGTAGCACCTACCCCTACAACCCCTATCCGTTCCCCTGGGTCAATCACCTGTTCCAGGACGCGCCGTCGATTGCCATCGGCCTGTTCGAGGGCCACATGCGCAAGATGTCGGACGGCTTCGTGGCGGTGCGCCGGGCCGAGCTGGAGCTGGCGGACGAAGACATGGCCGCCAACGAAGAACATCTGGCGCAGTTCGACTGGCACCAATTCGACCAGGAAGAGTTCGAGATGTGTCCGCCGATCATCGCCCTGGGCGGCGACGGGGCCATGCTCGACATCGGATTCCAGAACCTGTCTCGTCTCCTGGCATCGGGCAAACCCATTCGCGTGGTGGTGCTCGACACCCAGGTGTACTCCAACACCGGCGGGCAGGCCTGTACCAGCGGCTTCCTGGGCCAGGTCAGCGACATGGCCGCGTACGGCAAGGATCAGCACGGCAAGGAAGAAACCCGCAAGGAACTCTCCCTCATCGCCATGGCTCACCGGAACGTCTACGTGTTGCAGTCCTCGCAGGCCAACCCGTCCCACCTCCTCGGCGGGGTGCTCAAGGGGCTCCAGTCGCACTATCCCGCGGTGTTCATGCTCCACTCGCCCTGCCCGCCGGAACACGGCACGGGCGACGACGCCGCCACCGAGGCAGCCAAGCTGGCCCTCGAGAGCCGGGCCTTCCCGCTCATGGCTTACGATCCAGCCGATGGGACCACCCTGTCCGAACGGCTGTCGCTCGACGGCAACCCGTCGATGCAGACGACGTGGCCGGAATACGAACTCAGCTACAAGGACACCGACGGGAACGATGCATCCGTGACGCTGCCCATCACCATCGCCGATTGGGCCGCAACGGAGGGCCGCTTCAAGAAGCACTTTACTCCCGCGCCCGAACACGGCGACGACGACGATGCCGTCCCATTCCACGAGTACCTGGTGATGTCACCTGAGGATCGAGCCGACAAGACCCCGTTCATCCGGGTCCTCAACAGCGACCAACACCTGGGCCGCCTCAATGTTGCTCTTGAGATTGTCGAGCTGGCAGAAGATCGCCTGGAAGTGTGGTCGCTGATGCGCCAGTTGGCCGGACTCGAGGCCACCGACGAAGTGCGCGGCCTGGTAGAGGGAGAACTCGACGAGGAATACGAGGGCAAGCTGACCGCGTTGCGCGCAGAGTATGAGGCCAAGATCGACCAACTCAAATCCAGCTACCCACAGGTCATTGCCCGCCGCATGGCCGAGGGCCTGATCCGAGCCGGCAACGGCCAACGCACCGTAGCCGACCTGTTGGCCGAAATCGACACCATGCCCAACCTGGCCCCAATCAGCTTGGAACCGGCCAACGCACCAACTGCCCTCGCTGCTCCCGCTGCCCCCGCCGCCCCCGCCGCAGCGCCCGCCACGATCCCGGTCGAGCAAGAGGAGGATGAGGAGGAGGAAATAGCCCTCGGCCCCTGGATCGACTCCGCACGCTGCACCACCTGCGACGAGTGCACCAACATCAACAACCGGTTGTTTGCCTACAACGACAAGAAGCAGGCCTACATCAAGGATCAGAAGGCGGGCACCTACAAGGAGCTGGTTCAGGCGGCGGAGAAATGCCCGGTCGAGATCATCCACCCCGGCACGCCGTTGAACCCGAAGGAAAAGGGACTGGATAAGTGGCTCAAGCGAGCCGAGGCCTTCGCCTGAGGACCGGATGCCACGCCACTCACGCTTCCGCCACGGGGTTCATCCGCCCGACCTCAAGGAGCTGACCGCCGGAATTCCCATCCGGCGGATGCCGTTCCCCAGCGAAATCGTGCTGCCACTGCGGCAGCACGCGGGCAAGCCGGCCAAAGCCATCGTTCGCCCCGGCGACCATGTGGAACGCGGTGACAAGGTCGGCGAGGCGGACGGCTACATCTCCTCCCCCATCCACGCATCGGCGGCGGGCACGGTCGAGGAGGTGGGCCTGTGGCCACATCCCGACGGGTCATATGCCACCGCGGTGAGAATCGCGGTGGAACCCTATTCCGCCCAGGCGCCGCGGCCGAGGATCATACCCGACTGGCACGGCCTCAGCCGGGAACAGTTGATCGAAGCGGTCCGGGCGGCCGGCGTTGTGGGGCTGGGCGGCGCCGCGTTCCCCACTCACGTCAAGTTGGCGCCACCGAAAGACGCCACCATCGACGTCCTGGTCATCAACGGCTGCGAGTGCGAGCCGTTCTTGACGACCGACCATCGAACCATGGTGGAATATCCCGAACGCGTTTACACCGGCATCCGCATCATGATGCAGTGCCTGGGTGTCGGGCGGGCCATGATCGGTGTCGAGAAGAACAAGGCCGACGCCATCGCCGCGCTCGAGGCCGCCCTGCCCGACGACATCGACGTTACCGTGCACCCGCTCACCGTCAAGTATCCCCAGGGCGCCGAGAAGATGTTGATCGCGTCCCTGCTCAACCGGGAGGTTCCCTCCGGCAAGTTACCGCTGGACGTAGGCGTCGTGGTGCAGAACGTGGCCTCCGTGGCGACCATCGCCGAGGTGTTCGAAACGGGATTGCCCCTCATCGAGCGAATCGTCACCGTCACCGGCGACGGTGTCCGGCAACCGGCCAATCTCATCGTCCCCGTGGGAACCAAGACCAGCGACCTGATCGAGGCCTGTGGTGGGCTCATGCCCGATGCCAAGGAGGTGGTCTTCGGTGGGCCCATGATGGGGGCGGCCGTTGCCAATCTCGACGCGCCGGTCCTCAAGGGCACCACCGGAGTAGTGGTGTTGACCGAGGACGATTGCCGGCCGGCAGAGTCGTACCCGTGCATCAAGTGTGGCCACTGCATCGACGCCTGCCCCGTGTTCATCAATCCCCAGTTGCTGGGGAGCCTGGCGCTGGTCGAACGCTATGAAGAAATGGAAGACCACCACCTGGTGGACTGTATGCTGTGTGGTTGCTGCAGCTACACTTGCCCGTCGAACATTCCGTTGTCCCAGTTGTTTCAGGCGGCCAAGGCGGCGCTCAGAAAGTCGAAGGCGGCATGACATCGCCCCACCGGCTGATCACCGCCTCTCCACATCTGCGTGTGCGCGACAGCACGCCGAAGATCATGTGGTCCGTGGTCGGCAGCCTGGTTCCGATCATTGCCGCGGCCACTTGGCTTTTCGGGCCGAGTGTCCCTCTGGTGTTGCTCGCGGCCACCGCGGGAGCTGTCCTCACCGAGCGCGCGTTCGGTCGCCGGGGTTCCCTCGGCGATGGCTCCGCAGCCATAACTGGACTGCTCCTCGGGTTGTCGCTGCCGGCCGGGTTACCGCTGTGGATGGCCTTCGTAGGAGGAGCTTTCGGCATCGGCTTCGGCAAACTCATTTTCGGCGGCCTGGGGCAGAACGTGTTCAACCCGGCGCTGCTGGGGCGAGCCTTTCTGCAAGCCGCGTTTCCGGTGGCCTTGACGACTTGGCCGGTGCGCGCCGGTTCCTGGTGGGCGCTAGCGGGAGACAACCTCGCCTGGCCCTTCTTCAGTCCACAGGTGGTGGACGCCATGACGGGGGCAACACCGCTGGGCCTCATGAAGTTCGAGCAGGTACCGACCGGGTTGTGGGACCTGGCCGTGGGCAGCACCGGCGGTTCCATGGGCGAGACGGCCGGTATCGTCATTCTCCTTTCGGGCAGTTACCTGGCCCTGCGCAACTACCTCAATTGGCGCATCCCAGTCAGCATCTTCCTTACGGTAGCCATCCTGGCAGCCCTCCTCTCTGCGCTCGACGGCGTCCGCTACGCCGGACCGCTGGCGATGTTGTTCTCCGGCGGCCTGATGTTGGGAGCCATGTACATGGCGACCGACATGGTAACGTCCCCGGTCACCAAGCTTGGCAGTTGGGTCTTCGGGATCGGTATCGGGCTCCTGGTAGTATTGATCCGCTATTGGGGCGGGCTGGCCGAGGGCGTCATGTACGCCATCTTGCTGATGAACGCCATGGTCCCGTTCATCAACCGGGCAACCCAACCGCGCACCTTCGGCGCCCGCACCAGGCTGCAACCATGACGAACTCACCCACAAACATCCAGACGCCGCCGCCGGAGGAAGTTCCTTCGCGCAAACTCATGGTCACTTTGGCCGGGGTCGGCGCCTTGGCTGGTTTGATGATCGTGGTCGTGTACGGCTGGACGCAGCCCACCATCCGGGCCTACAAGGCACGCATGCTGGCGGCGGCCGTCGGGGAGGTGCTGCGGATGCCGGCCAGGTACGACACGCTGTACGTCCACCAGGATCGATTGGTAAATCATCCACCCGACGGCGCGTCCGGGGCCGACCTCGAAGCAGTGTACCTGGGATACGACGCGGACGGCACACCCATCGGCTACGCCATCGCCGCTGGTGAGCCGGGATTCCAGGACATCATCGGTCTCATCTTCGGCTACGACCACCGGAGCGGCAGAGTCCTGGGCATGAAGGTGTTGCAGAGCAAGGAAACTCCGGGACTGGGTGACAAGATCGAAAAAGACGCCGGCTTCGTCAGCCAGTTCGAGGGCGCGCTGACACCGCTGCTCGGCGTCAAGTCGCGGGATGCGTCCGGCGATCCTCACGAAATCGACATGATCACCGGCGCCACCATTTCGTCCCGCACCATCATCCGCACTATCAACAACGCCATCGAGCGCATGGGCCCGATGCTCGAGGCCTACGAACGGAACCCCGGCCCATGAGGCAGACGACTCCCCAGGCGGACTTTCTTCGCGGCATCTGGCGCGAGAATCCTGTGTTGATCCAGATGTTGGGTCTGTGTCCCGCATTGGCGGTCACCAACACGGTGGCCAACAGCATTGCTATGGGCGTGGCTACATTCTTCGTCCTCATGGGATCGAGCCTGCTGGTCTCAACCTTCAAGCGGTGGATACCCCACGAAGTGCGGATCTCGACCTACGTCCTGATCATCGCCACCTTCGTCACCATCGCCGACATGTTGCTCGAGGCCGCCGTTCCCACTGTCCACAAGGCACTAGGCGCGTTCGTGGGCCTCATCGTAGTGAACTGCATGATCCTGGGCCGACAGGAAGCCTTCGCCTCGAAACAGCCCATCGGCCGGTCGCTGCTCGATGCGGCGGGCACCGGCTTGGGATTCATGCTGGCGCTCCTGATGATGGGAGCGGTGCGAGAGGTCTTGGGCAACGGCACGTTCCTGGGGTTCAGTCTGTTTGGGCCCAACTTCGAACCGTGGGTCATCATGATCCTGCCGCCGGGCGGATTCCTCACCCTGGGGCTGTGGCTGCTGGTGTTGAGCTGGATCGAACGGCGCCGCGCCGAGTCGGCCAAGGTGGCCGAGTGGCCAGCGGGCGTGGCCCAACGGAGGGCAGCCTGATGGAAAACCTGATTTGGATTCTGCTTTCCGCCATGGTGGTGAACAACTTCACCTTGGCCCTGTTCCTGGGCCTGTGCCCCTTCATGGGCGTATCAGCGCGTGTTGAAACGGCGCTTCGCATGGGCCTGGCCAACATCTTCGTGCTGACCATCACCTCGTTGTGCGCCTGGTTTCTCAACGCGTTCGTCCTGCCCCACGCACCATACTTGAGGCTCATCTCGTTCATCGTTGTGATCGCCTCGCTGGTGCAGATCGTGGAGATCGTCATCAAGAAGGTGAGCCCGGCGCTGTTCCGGCAACTGGGCATCTTCCTCCCCCTCATTACCACCAACTGCGCCATCCTCGGGCTGGCGATCTTCCAGACCAACCGCGGCTACGGCCTGGTCGAAGGACTGTTCTTCGCCGTCGGCGCCGGCCTGGGGTTAACCCTGGCACTGGTTCTCATGGCGTCGATCCGGGAGAACGCGGAGCTGGCCAGTGTGCCGGAACTGGCCAAGGGCATGGCGTTGGTGCTGATCATTGCCGGCAGCCTGTCGCTGGCCTTCATGGGCTTTGCCGGCCTGCTGAGTTCCGCATGACCGCCCTCGCCGGAGTGCTCGGCGCCGCCATGCTGTTCATGGCGTTTGGCTGGATCCAGCGTCACGCGGGTTGGCGATCTGGCTGCCACGGCTGTCCCTATGAAGGCACACCAGCATCATGCAACAATGGGGGCAGCTGCACTACGGAGGAAACGGCGGCGCCCGACGCAGCCGCGGATCCCCCACCGATTTCTATCCACGGAGCACCATCTCCACCGGAGGTCCCTGTCCCATGACGATGCAACCAACCGGTCCTGAAGGCTCGGACCAACACCGGCGCGATCAGATCGCCGTCGACCACCACAATCTCCGGGTAACCACCGACCAGTTGCTCCAGGTTTCCGAGCTCCCCCTGGTCATCGCCCACCTTCGGCGCTTGCGAACGGAATTGGTGGACCACTTCAAGCTGGAGGAGGGTGCCGACGGCCTGGCCCAGGCCATCGGAGAAACCGCGCCCAACTCCCTGAACAAGCTGAGCCGCCTGTTCGAAGAGCACGACAAGTTTCTCGACACCATCGACAAACTCATCGTGCAGACCAACGCCTGCCTCAACGGCCCTATGGCAGAAATCAAGGGAGGCATCCGGACACTGTGCACCCAACTGGAAGCGCACGAAGTGACCGAAACGGAGTTGATTTCCGACGCGGTGTTTACCGACCTGGGGACAAGCGGGTGAGGAAAGCGGGGGCACCTGATCGCCTGAAAAAGGAAACGGCGACAAGGAATCATCCTTGTCGCCGTTTCCTTTTTCGACCGCCTCGACCTACGGCGCCTTCACCAGCGGCGCCTTCGCCAGCGGCGGCTTCGCAGCCGGAGTAGCTACCGGTGTCTCCACCGCTTCCTCAACCTCAGGCGGTGGTGGCGGCTCGAAGCCCTCCGGAGGCTCGATGTCGATCTCGGCAAACCGATAGATGCCGGTCCCGGCCGGGATCAGGTGCCCGATGATGATGTTCTCCTTGAGGCCGAGTAGATCGTCCTTGGCCCCGCGGATGGCGGCATCGGTCAACACGCGCGTAGTCTCCTGGAACGACGCCGCAGAAATGAACGACTGGGTCGTGAGACTCGCCTTGGTGATACCGAGCAGCACTGGCTCGGAGGTGGCGGCGTCTCCTTCAGCCTTGAGAATTTCAGTGTTTTCCGCACGGAAACGGCTCCGGTCGACGGTCTCGCCCTCGAGCAATTCGGTATCGCCCGGGTCGGTGACGCGGACCTTTTGCAGCATCTGGCGCACGATGACGCCGATGTGCTTGTCACTGATCCGCACGCCCTGCAACCGGTACACTTCCTGGACCTCGTTCAGCAGGTACTCCTGCACCGCCCGCGGTCCCTTGATCTGCAGGATGTCGTGCGGGTTGACCGGTCCCTCGGTCAGGCGGTCGCCCGGCCGCACGCGATCGCCCTCGTGCACCCGCAAGTGCTTGCCGGCCGGGACGTCGTACGTCTGCGGTTCGCCATCGTCCGGCGGGGTCACGAAGATTTCGCGCTTGCCTCGCTTGATTTCGCCGAACCTGACCACACCCTCGATCTCGGAAATAGTTGCCGGATCCTTGGGCCGCCGGGCCTCGAACAACTCGGCCACCCGCGGAAGCCCGCCGGTGATGTCGCGCGTCTTGTAGGCCTGCCGCGGGATCTTGGTAACGGTGACGCCTTGGTTGATGGCCACCGGATCGGACAGGAACACTGTCTTGTCCTTGGTCTCCTTCTTGGTCTTGGAGGGCCATGCCTCGATGGCCGGCACTTCTTTGACATGGAATTTGGCTGACCATGGATTGCCGCCGTCGGGGATCTTCCGTGCGCGGGAGATCATGTCCGTTGGCGAACCCAACAGGATACGTGATCCTTCGGCCAGGGTGTACTCTTGCGGGTCCTTCTTGCCCTTGCTGTACACCAGCACCGACGGATGCAGTTCCTTGTCTGGATCGGCGCTAACCACCAGCGAGCGGAGACCGGTGGCCTCGTCGAGCTCCTCGCGCAACGTGACACCCGGTACCAGATCCTTCCACTTCATCTCGCCGTCGCGCTTGATGATGTTGGGATCGTTGTAGGGATCCCAGGTGTACAGCACCGAAGCCCGTCGCTCACCTTCGCTCTTGGCCACAATGTCGCCTGTCTCCACATGAAGGATGGCGCCCTCAGGCACTGGATAGTGATTCAGGACCCGGTCGGGATCGTTGGGATCGACAACCAGCAGGCCTTCCTTGGCCTCTTCTTCGGCCGACTCGTCCTCGCGGGTCAACGCCACCCGGATGATGCCGTCCGAACCGTCCTCGTACTTGACCTTGACGTCGGCGTACTCCAAGCCATCGGTGTAACGAACCTTACCGGCGGACCGGGCCCGCCGTTCTGCTTCCTCGGCAATGCGGGACGCGGTACCGCCGATGTGGAACGTCCGGAGAGTCAGCTGAGTCCCCGGTTCGCCGATGGATTGCGCCGCCAGGATACCCACCGCCTCGCCCATGTCGACCATTTTCATCGTCGCCAGGTTGCGGCCGTAGCACATGCGGCACACGCCTCGTCGGGCCTCACACGTCAAGACCGAACGGATACCGACCCTCTCGATGCCGGCTTCCTCGACAGCATCGGCCGTCTCTTCGTCAATCAACTGGCCGATGGCCACCAACAGCCGTGGATCGCCATCTTCGTCCAACTCGTGCGGATCGAACACGTCTTCGGACGCTACGCTACCGAGCAATCGCTCCTTCAGCGCCTCGATCACGTCCTCGCCTTCCTTGAGGGCCGCCATATCGAGCCCCAGGATGGTACCGCAATCTTCCTCGGTGATGGTGACGTCCTGAGCCACGTCCACCAGTCGCCGGGTCAGGTATCCGGCGTCGGCCGTCTTGAGGGCCGTGTCCGCCAACCCCTTCCGCGCGCCGTGAGTCGAGATGAAGTACTCGAGCACCGTGAGGCCTTCACGGAAGTTGGACTTGATGGGACTCTCGATGATTTCGCCGATGCCGCCGGTGAGCTTCTTCTGCGGCTTGGCCATGAGGCCACGCATGCCGGCCAGCTGCCTGATCTGGTCACGGCTGCCTCGCGATCCGGAGTCGAACATCATGTACACCGGGTTGTAGCCGCCCCGCGACTTGCGCAGATGGTCTACCATGGCCGTCGCTACGTCGTTGTTGGCATGGGTCCACGCGTCGATCACCTTGTTGTACCGCTCACCGAAGGTGATCTGGCCCGTGTTGTAGGCCTTCATGAACTTCTCGACGCGCACGTCCGCTTCCTCGAGAAGCTGGACCTTGTCCTCCGGAATTTCGAGATCCTCGACTCCGATCGAAATACCGCCGTAGGTAGCGAAGCGGAACCCGAACTCCTTGAGCCGGTCGAGGAACAGCACCGTCTCCTCCAGCCCCGCACGGCGATAGCCCTGCAGCACCAAGTCGGACAGCGCTCTCTTCTTCATGACCTCGTCGCGGTAGCCGAGTTCGGCCACCACTTGCCGCGGCAGAATACTGTTGAACAGCACCCGGCCAACTGTAGTGGCCACCCACCGTGGCTCGTTGTCCTCGGCCTCGTGCGGGGGCACGTACCAGAACCGGATGGCCGAGTGGTAGTTGATCGTTCCGTTCAGGAGCGCCATGTCCAGCTCGGCCGGGCTCCCGAAGTAGCGCGCGTCCTGCCACAGCTCCGCCTTGGCTTCGTCTTTGGCGTCGCCTTCCTTGCCAAGCAGCTTCTCTTCGAACCCCGGCGGGTACTTGGTCAGGTAGTACGACCCTAGCACCATGTCCTGTGACGGTTCCGTCACCGGACGGCCATCGGACGGCTTGAGGATGTTGTTTGACGAAATCATCAACACCCGGCATTCGAGTTGCGCCTCGAACGACAGCGGCACGTGGACCGCCATCTGGTCGCCGTCAAAGTCGGCGTTGAACGCGGCGCACACCAGCGGGTGGATGCGGATAGCCTTGCCCTCGACCAGGACCGGCTCGAACGCCTGAATTCCCAGACGGTGGAGCGTTGGGGCACGGTTGAGCAGCACCGGGTGGTCCTGAATGATCTCTTCCAGGATTTCGTAGACCTCGGCCGACTCGCCCTCGACGATCTTCTTGGCCCGCTTGACCGTCTCGGCAATGCCCTTGTCCACCAGCTTGTGGATGATGAAGGGCTTGAACAATTCCACCGCCATGGCCTTAGGCAAACCGCACTGGTGCAACCGGAGCTCCGGGCCCACCACGATCACCGACCGGCCCGAGTAATCCACTCGCTTGCCGAGGAGATTCTGCCGGAACCGGCCCTGCTTGCCCTTGAGCATGTCCGACAGGGACTTGAGGGGGCGCTTGCCACGGCCACGGATGGCCTTGGACCGGCGGCCGTTGTCGAACAGCGCGTCGACGGCCTCGCTTCTCGTTCCGCAGGATCACCTCCGGCGCTCGGTGCAGGATCAGCTTCTGCAACCGGTTGTTGCGGTTGATGACCCGACGGTACAGGTCGTTCAAGTCGCTGGTGGCGAACCTTCCGCCATCCAGCGGCACCAGTGGCCGGAGATCGGGCGGAATGACCGGCACCACGTCGAGGATCATCCAGGCCGGATCGTTGGGCGCTTCGCCCGAATCGCCGGAATTGAGGAACGCGTCCACGATCTTGAGCCGCTTGAGCATCTGCTTCTTGCGATGCTGGCTGGTCTCGGTGGCCACCTTGGCGCGTAGTTCCTGGGACAGCGTCTTGACGTCAATCGCGTTGAGCAGTTCCCGGATGGCAGGCGCACCGATCTCGGCGTGGAAATCGGTGTCACCCTCGTCCTTGGCCTTCTGCTTGAGGTCTAGATAGGTGTCTTCGTCGAGCAACTGGAGCGCGGCCAGATCTTTCTGTTTTTCCACCGGCTTGTCCACATCGCCCGCATCCTTATCGGTCGGGTCTTTTTGCTTGCCCGGATTGATGACGATGTAGTCCGAGTAGTAGAGCACCCGCTCGAGTTCACGCAGGGTGATCCCCAGCAAATTCCCCATCGGCGACGGCAACGTCTTGAAGAACCAGATGTGCGCCACCGGTACGCTGAGCTCGATGTGCCCCATCCGCTCGCGGCGCACCTTGCTGAGCGTGACCTCTACGCCACACCGGTCGCAAATGACGCCCCGGTAGCGGATGCGCTTGTACTTGCCGCAGTGGCACTCCCAGTCCTTGACCGGGCCAAAGATCCGCTCACAAAACAAGCCGTCCTTCTCGGGCTTGAAGGAGCGATAGTTGATCGTCTCCGGCTTGACCACCTCGCCCCAGGACCACCAGGTGCGTTGGCCCTGCAGTTCGCGCCGCTCGCGGTCCTTGCGGTCACGGGGACCCCGGATCTCCTCGGGTGAGGCGATCCGGATATTGATGAAATCGAAGTTGGAGCTCTTGGGCTCCCGTCCGCTGCGAAAATCTATCATTGGTTCCTCTACTCGTCGCTGTCTGCGGTCGTCCCAAGAACCACCTTGAGTCCCAGGGCCTGCAGTTCCTTCACCAAAACGTTGAAGGACTCGGGGGTGCCCGGTTCAGACATGTTATTACCCTTGACGATCGCCTCATACACTTTGCTGCGTCCATTCACGTCGTCCGACTTGACCGTAAGCATTTCCTGCAAGGTGTGCGCTGCGCCGTAGGCCTCGAGCGCCCACACCTCCATCTCCCCGAAGCGCTGGCCGCCGAACTGCGCCTTGCCGGCCAGCGGTTGCTGGGTAACCAGCGAGTACGGTCCGATGGACCGCGCGTGGATCTTGTCGTCCACCAGATGGCTCAACTTCAGCATGTAGATCTGGCCCACGGTAACGTCGCTGTCGAATTCCTCGCCGGTGCGGCCGTCCCTCAGCCGGGCCTTGCCGAACGGCGTCAGGCCAGCGATGGCGAGCAGTTCCTCAACCGCCGGCCCCAGCGGAGCTTTATTATCGGTCATCAGCCCGGTCAACGCCGGTCTGTTCATGTCGTTGAGGATTTCTTCGTCGGTGGCGGCCTCGGCTTTGACCAT
Source organism: Gemmatimonadota bacterium (assembly GCA_039656035.1). Lineage (GTDB taxonomy): Bacteria > Gemmatimonadota > Gemmatimonadetes > Gemmatimonadales > GWC2-71-9 > N074bin45. Next base: position 6,026 of record JBDHMR010000004.1, on the reverse strand, counting down.
GCCCTTGAGCGCCTTGGCGTCGCTCTTGCGACCGACGTACTCCTCGTCTTCCATCAACGCGCGGAACGCGACCGTCTCCCGGGCGCGCTGGACCTTTTCCCGTTCGATCAATTCCTCGACGGCGTCCTTCACGAACGCGCGGGTCTGCTTGAAGAGGGTACGAGATTCAGCACTCACACCACGCGCACTCAGGAGGTCGAGACTTACCTCCTCCATGGTGCTCGCTTCCCCTCGTGGCGCCACACGCTTGAGGTCGTTTGCAACCGCGTTGATGGTCACCTCGTCTACGTCGGGCGCCTTGTGCCGGAGGCCCAGGGACTGCCCGGCCCAGCGCAACCCGGCTAGCCGGAGGAGGGTGCCGAGTTCGGCCTCGTCGGCGCCACCAAAGACCGGAGTCTTGGCTTCAAAGCCGAGGATGCTGGCACACCACCCCAGGTGTGTTTCGAGAATCTGTCCCACGTTCATCCGGCTGGGCACGCCCAGCGGATTGAGCACGATGTCGACCGGGGTCCCGTCGGGGAGGTACGGCAGGTCCTCTTCGGGGACTATCCGGGCCACGATACCCTTGTTGCCGTGGCGGCCGGCCATCTTGTCGCCGACGGAGACCTTCCGCTTCTCGGCGACGTACACCTTTACCAGCTGGATGACTCCAGGTGGCAACTCGTCCGGCTGGAGGATCTTGTCGATCTGGTCCTCGGACTTCTCTTCGATCTTGGCACGTTCGGCAGCGGCCGCGTCTATAGTGGCCCGCAGCCGGTCGTTTGACTTGGCGTTGGCCACACGCAGGGTCTTGAGGTCGACCTCGTTGAAATCGATCTCCGCCATCTTGGCCGGCGTCAGCTTGGTGCCCGGCTCGAGGAAGGATTCTACCGTCCCCGCCTTCAGCATCAGGGCCACTTCCTGTCCCACCAGCAGGTGCTCGATCTCTTCCCGCATTGCCTGGTTGATCCGGGACTTCTCGTCCGTCTCGACTCGGCGAACCTCGCCGATGCGTTCGCCGCGATCCTTCTCGACCACCTGATCTTCAATCCGGCTGAAGATCATGACGTCGATCACGACACCCTTCATGCTCGGCGGCACCTTGAGGGACGAGTCCTTGACGTCCTTGGCCTTTTCACCAAAGATCGCGGTGAGCAACTTCTCTTCCGGCGACAGTTCTGTCTCGCCCTTTGGCGTGATCTTGCCGACCAGGATGTCGCCCGACTTGACGTGGGCGCCGATGCGGACGATGCCTCGCTCATCCAGATCGACCAACGCCTCGTCGGAGACGTTGGGGATTTCGCGGGTGATCTCCTCCTTGCCGCGCTTGGTGTCCCGCACGTGCAGTTCCAGCTCCTGGATGTGGATGGAGCTGTAGACGTCGTCCTTGACCAGGCGCTCCGACAGGACAATGGCGTCCTCGAAGTTGTGCCCGTACCACGGCATGAACGCCACCAACACGTTGCCGCCAAGAGCCAGTTCGCCGTGCTGCGTGGCGGGACCATCGGCGATGATCTGCCCGGCCTCTATCTTGTCGCCTACCTGAACCAGCGGCCGCTGATTGACCGCGGTGTCCTGGTTGGTACGCCAATACTTGCGGACCCGGTAGCGGTCATGCTGCGTCAACCTGGCTAGCGGCGCGTCATCCTTTGACAGGTCGCCGCCGGTGTCGATGATGATTTCCGACGCTGTCACTCTGGTGACCGTACCTTCACGGCGAGCCACGATCACGGCGCCTGAGTCGCGGGCCACCTTCTCTTCAAGTCCGGTACCGACCAGCGGTGCGTCGGGGAACAGCAACGGCACCGACTGCCGTTGCATGTTGGAGCCCATGAGCGCGCGGTTGGCGTCGTCGTGCTCCAGGAACGGGATCAGCGCCGCGGCAATCGACACCAGCTGTTCCGGCGCCACGTCCATGTAATTGATCCTGGACGGCTCGACCAACGGGTAGTCATCACCCCGGCGGCACAGCACCAAGTCGTCCTCGAAAGTGCCGTCCGGGTTCAAGGTGGCATTGGCCTGTGCTACGGCAACGTCCTCTTCTTCACTGGCCGACAGCCAATGGATTTCCTTGGTGACGACCCCATCCTTGACAACGCGGTATGGTGTCTCGATGAACCCGAGATCGTTGATTCGGGCGTACGTCGAGAGCGAGGTGATCAGGCCGATGTTGGGCCCTTCCGGCGTCTCGATGGGACACATCCGGCCGTATTGCGAGTAGTGCACGTCGCGTACTTCAAAACCGGCGCGCTCACGGGTCAGGCCGCCCGGCCCCAGCGCCGACAGCCGGCGCTTGTTGGTCATCTCGGCCAGCGGATTGGTCTGGTCCATGAACTGAGACAACTGAGAGGAGCCGAAGAAGGCCTGGATGACGGCCGACACCGTCCTGGCGTTTACCAGATCGTCCAGCGAGATCTTCTCGGGATCGCTGTTGATGCTCATGCGCTCCTTGACCAACCGCGCCATGCGCGAGAGCCCCACCGAGAACTGGTTGGCGATCAATTCTCCTACCGACCGGATGCGGCGATTGCCGAGGTGGTCGATGTCGTCCGTGTGGCCTCGGCCGTCACTCAACTCGATCAGATAGCGAATGATGGCGACGAAGTCCTCTTCGGTCAGCACCGTGTGGTTGGCCGGCGAGTCCGTCTTCAGTCGCTGGTTGATCTTGTAGCGCCCTACCCGGCCGAGGTCGTAACGCTTCGGATTGAAGAACAACCGCTTGAGCGCTTCCCGCGCCGTCTCCAGGTTGGGCGCTTCACCGGGCCGCAGGAGCGAATAGATCTGCCCCAAGGCCTCCGCCTCGGTGGACGTAGGGTCCTTGGCCAAGGTGTTCTTGATGAGCGGGGTTTCGCTCCGACCGGTCTGCAACAGGACCTCGGCGGTTTCCGCGCCCTTGGCGAGCAGCGACTCGCGGAGCTTTTCGGTCAGCTCGACCCCTGCCTCCGCGAGCACCTCACCGGTATCCGGATCGGCCACGGGGAACGCGAGGACCGGCGCCGATCGGTCGCGGACGGTAGGAAGCGCGTCGTCGTCTTTCAGGTTGATTTTGGTATAGCCGGCAAAGACGTCGACGGTCTTCACCCCGGCATGCTGCATCTCCTCGAGACGCTCAGGGGTGATCTCGTCACCCACGGCTCCCAAGGGATCGCCATCAGAGTCTTCCGGATTTGGGACAACCGCCGACAGAAGGGCGCCCACCACCTGCCGCCGTTCCTGCCGCGAGTCCAAATCGCCGGTGATGTCGAGCGTCTTGGAGGCGAAGAACAACTGCAGAATATCCACGTCTTCCCCGTACCCGAACGCGCGCAGGAGAGCGGTGGCAGGGAACTTCTTCTTCTTGTCGATGTGGACGTACACCACGTCATGGATATCGATGGTGAACTCGACCCACGATCCCCGGAACGGGATGATCCGTGCGCTGAACAGTCGCTGCCCGTTGGGGTGGATGTCTTCCTCGAAGACCACGCCTGGTGAGCGGTGCAACTGGCTCACCACTACCCGCTCGGCGCCGTTGATCACAAACGTCCCGAGGGGAGACATGATGGGAAGTTCGCCGAGATATACCTCTTTCTCGATGGCGTTCTTGAGACGCTTTTCGCCATCGACCTCCTCGAACACGTCCAGCCGCAGCTTGGCCTTGAGCGGCGCGGCGAAGGTCATGTCTCGTTCGATGCATTCCTCGGCGGAATACTTCGGTTCACCCAGGCTGTAGCTGAGGAACTCGAGACTGTACTTCCCGTTGATGTCGCCGATCGGGAACAGGTCTCGAAAGACCCGCTCGAGAGACACGTCCTGCCGATCGCCGTCCACCTCATCGGGTTGGAGCAGCGTCCGGAAGGCCCGGGTCTGGATGTCTAGAAGATGCGGCATTTCCATGCCGCTCTCGCGCTTGGAGAACGTAATTACAGGTCGTGTTTTAAGCATCAGTCACTCACGCAGCACAAATGGCCCCGTCGCAGGCCGCCCGGAAGTTCCGGGCGGCCCCACGGGGCGTCAGGTCCACTCAATGTCAAAGTCGCAGCTCGTCCCATACCGTCTCGCTGAAATAGTGTCGTGGCAGGCCGGCCCCCGGCGGGGGTGGCTGGACGACGCTACTTCAGTTCGGCGGTGGCGCCCTGCTCTTCGAGTTTCTTCACCAGCTCCTCGGCTTCAGCCTTCGGCACATCTTCCTTGACCGCGCTCGGGGCCTCGTCGACCACTGCCTTGGCCTCCTTGAGACCCAGACCGGTGATCTCGCGCACGGCCTTGATCACCTGGATTTTCTTGTCGCCAATGCCGGTGAGCATGACGGTGAACTCCGTCTGCTCCTCGGTAGCGGCCGCAGCATCTCCACCACCCGCACCCGCTGCCGGCGCCGCCGCGGCCGGGGCCGCGATCTCGACGTTGAATTTGTCCTTGAAAGCGTCGATCAGCTCGGACAGTTCGATCACTGTCTTCTCACCGATCGCGTCGATGATCTGGTCGTTGGTCATTGTCGCCATTTTGTTCTCCGTCCCTTATTGAGATTCGGCGCTTCGCTGCGCCCGAAGCGCCTCTACTGCGCCCACGAATTGGTATAACAGTCCATTGAGAGCCCCCAGGAACCCAGCCACGGGCGCCTGCATGGTCCCGGCCAGCTGAGCCAGCAGCTGGTCGCGCGATGGCAGCTTGGCCAGACGCTCGACATCCTCCGGCGAAACCACCTTCCCGTCGAGGAACCCGATCTTGATGGCGGGCCGCTCGTGCTCCTTGACGAACTCCGTCAACACCTTGGCGGCGGAGACCGCATCCTCGCCGGCCAGTACGACCCCGGTCGGTCCGGTGAGATGTTCGTCCAGTTCGGTTACGTCGTTTTCGGCCAAGGCCCTCTGCATCAGGGTGTTCTTGACCACGATGTACTTTACGCCGGCACCCCGCAGGCGGCGGCGTAGCTCGGTCATCAGCAGTACATCCAACCCGGTGAAGTCAGTAAGGTAGACGTTGGGGGATGCCTGCAAATCGGCTTTCAGCGCCTCGACCATTTCCTGGCGCTGGGGCTTGGTCATCTTACTCATCAGTACTCCGCCGTATCGAGTCGGACCCCAGGCCCCATGGAGCTCGAGAGGGAGACCCCCTTGAGATACGTTCCCTTGGCGGCCGAAGGTTTCGCACGAATGATGGTGTCCATGAATGCCGCCAGATTGGCCTCCAGCTGCGTTGCCTCGAAGGAGACCTTCCCGATCGGGGCGTGCACGTTACCGGTCTTGTCGACCCGGAACTCGATTTTCCCCGCCTTGATGTCCTTGACGGCCTTGGCGACATCCGTAGTGACGGTTCCGGCCTTGGGATTCGGCATCATGCCCCGAGGACCGAGGACTCGACCGAGCTGTCCCAGCTGGCCCATCACGTCGGGTGTGGCAACTACGACGTCGCACTCCAGCCAGCCGTCCTTGATCTTCTGGAGGTACTCGATGCCGACGAAATCGGCGCCGGCGTCCTCCGCTTCCTGAATCTGCTCGCCTTGAGTCACCACCAACACCTTGACCGTCTTGCCGGTTCCATGCGGCAACACCACAGTCCCGCGCACAACCTGGTCGGCATGCCGTGGGTCTACACCCAACCGGACGGCGATCTCGACGGTCTCGTCGAATTTGGCGAAGGCGGCTCCCTTGACCAGTCCGATCGCTTCACCGGGGCCGTAGCTCCGCTTGCGGTCGATGGTCTCGGAGGCACCGCGATAATGCTTGCCGTGTCTGGCCATCAGTCGCTCACCTCCAGGCCCATGGAGCGGGCCGTCCCGGCGATCATCCTGACGGCGGCGTCCATGCTCGCCGCGTTGAGATCCTCCATCTTGATCTCGGCGATCTTTTCTAGCTGGGCGCGTGTTACCGACCCGACCTTGGTTCGGTTGGGTTCGCCGCTCCCTTTGGGCAGCCCGGCCTCCTTCAGCAGGAGATTGGGCGCCGGGGGCGTCTTGGTAATGAAAGTGAACGTCCGGTCCGAGTAAATCGTTATAACGGCCGGGATCACCATCCCTGCTTGTTGCTGGGTTTTGGCGTTGAACTGCTTGCAGAAATCCATGATGTTGA
>JBDHMR010000003.1:0-15154 GCA_039656035.1 Gemmatimonadota bacterium | reverse complement strand
AGCCGAAGGCCTCGAGCATGGTGCGGACTCTTGACTCGATGACCGGCACCGGAGCGTAGAGCCAGGTGGGATCGAAGTTGCCCTGCAGTGCCACTTCCGCTCCGTCGAGTCGCTTGCGAGCACCGGCGGCTTCCGTTTGCCAGTCGACGCCAATGACGTCGGCGTCGGTTCCGTGTGCCAGTTCCTCGAGGGCCCACCCGGCGCCGAGCGCAAATACGATCACCGGGGCACCAGCCGTGGCGGCGATGCCCACGCTCTTGGCCAGGTAGGGCAACCCGAAGACCCGGTAGTCTGACGGACTCAACGCTCCGGCCCAGGAATCGAAGACCTGCACTACCTTGGCACCCGCTTCGACCTGGGCCTTGAGCAACGCTCCAACGCCAAGCGCCAAGCGTTCCAGTAGTGCGTGAACTCCCTCGGGGGATTGTGCCAGCGCCCGCTTGGCGTGGGTGAACTGTCGGGAACCACCGCCTTCGATCATGTAGCACGCCAAGGTCCAGGGCGCGCCGGCAAACCCTACGACCGGGACCTCGTCCGCCAGGAGCTCGCGAGAACGTCGGATCGCCTCCAACACGAACCCCAGGTCCTGCCCGGGAGCTATATCGCGCAAACGGTCGAGTCCGGCCGCGTCGCGCAGAGGTTGTCGGAATCTCGGACCGACGCCGTCCTCGAACACCAGCTCCATCCCCATCGCTTGGGGAACGATGAGGATGTCGCTGAACACGATAGCGGCATCTACACCCAAGCGGCGCACCGGCTGCACCGTCACCTCAGCCGCTAGGGTCGGCGTGGTGACCATCTCGAGGAAGTCGTGCCGGGAACGGATGGCGCGGTACTCGGGCAGGTAACGCCCGGCTTGGCGCATCATCCATACGGGCGGGCGCGGGACCGCTTCACGCCGGCAGGCACGGAGCAGGAGGTCATTCATCGATGGCGGATTTCACAGCGTCGGCTACGCACTGGCTCGACGGTTCATCGGCAACCGCCGCCGGGACCCAGCCGCTCTTTCGCGCGGCATCTCCCGTGGTCGGTCCTACCGCCACCAAGTGCACGGCAGCCGCAGGCCGAACGCCGGCAAGTAGCGTTGCCACTCGGGGGCTTCCCACCACAACGATGTTGGCACCGCTGACCGCGTCGCAAGCAATTTCCGGCGTGGCCAGTACGCTTCGGTAGCAAACGACCTCTTCAACAGTGACACCCGATGCGCGCAAGAGATCGGGCAAGTCGTCGCGGTGTGGTTCGCCACAAACGAACACCACGCGATCCTTCACGCCCGCTTCGATCATGGCTTGGCCGAGCGCCCGTCCAGCTCGCCCCATGGCGATCTGGCTTGGAGTACGGACGGCGAGCTGATCGCCCAGTGTCGCCTTGGTGGCCGTGCCGCCGGCCCAGAGCGTTGGCCCTGAGGCCAGATCGATGTTCAGCCGATTGGCACGATCGACTAGTGCGGACGCGGAACGGGGAGATGTCAATGCCACTATCGGTACCTGGTCCCAACCTCGAAGAAGCGCGTCGACCTGAGACCAGTCGGCTGGTTCACGAAAGGCCAGCAGTGGGTGTGTCGCGACATCGAAATCACGGTCACGGAGAAGTTGCTCCAGTCCGACGAAGGAACCTTCCGCGGTGGTCAACACTACCCGGGATCCCATCAGATTTCCTCCGACGGGGCGGCACGAACGTCGCGCAAGATCGACTCGGCCCCCAGATGTCGCATCCGGTCCGCCAGGTTGAGGCCCAGGGTTTCCGCGCCTTCGGCTGCGTCGATGGTAGCGGCATCGACCTCGTCCACCATCTGCCGGCCATTGAGTGACACCACCCGCGCACGGAGTTCAACGCGCCATCCTTCGCCTTCCGGTTGGGCCTGAGCCAGCGCCCCTATCGGTACCTGACAGCCACCGTCCAGGGCACGCAGCAGCGACCGTTCGGCTTGAACCGCAGCTGCGACTTGCGCACGGTGGAAACACCGGACCGCCATCAGGGTGTCATGGTCAGCCTCACGGACCGTTACCGCAACGGCACCCTGCCCGGGGGCGGGGAGGATTACCTCGGGCATGAAATACTGGCGGATTCGGTCTTGCAGGCTCAGCCGTATGAGGCCGGCCGCGGCCAGCACAGTTCCCGCCAGCGAGGGCGTGGCCTCCAGGATCTCCAAACGCGTGTCGATGTTCCCCCGAATGGAAACGACTTCGAGATCTGGCCGTGCTCGCAAAAGCTCCGCACGTCTGCGCACGCTACTGGTGGCGACGACCGCACCGACCGGCACGTCGTGCCAATCGAACCGCGTGCTGACGAACACGTCGGCCGGATTCTCTCTGGGCCCGACCGCCGCCACGATGATTCCCTCCGGCAACCGTGTCGGGAGGTCTTTCAGTGAATGGACGGCCGCGTCGATCCTACCCTCCAGCAAGGCGTCGTCGAGTTCGCGCGTGAATATGGCGGTGGTTCCGATCTGTTCCAGAGGAACGTCCAGTATCACATCGCCCGTGGTGCGAAGCGTGGTTCGTCCAGTGTCGTAACCGGCTTCGGTGAGGGCGGCCTCGACCAGCGCCGTCTGCACCAAGGCGAGTGGGCTCCCCCGGGTGCCGATACGAATCAATGACACTTCACCCACGCATCGAGGGCCCGTTCCAATATTTCCATCTCCCGGGGGCCGTGGGTACTCGAGGTGAACGCCGCCTCGAATGGTGACGGGGGCAGATACACGCCGTTGTCCAGCAGCGTGTGGAAGAAACGCTTGAACGCCACTCGGTCCGTCGCCAGCACGCCCTGGAAGTCGGTGACGGGCGACTCACCGAAAAACGGCGTCAGCATGGTCCCGACCCGTTGTACCGTCACCGGAACGCCGGCGCGTTGTGCCGCCCGCGATATCGACTCCGCCGCTTTTCCCGCCCACCGGTCGGCGACGGCCCACGCGTCGGTTTGTTCCAGCACCTCGAGCGTGGCCAGTCCCGCGGCCATGGCCAACGGATTGCCGGATAAGGTGCCGGCCTGGTACACCGGACCGCTGGGTGCGATCCGCTCCATCAGATCTCGCCGACCGCCATACGCAGCCGCTGGGAGACCGCCACCGAGAACCTTGCCGAGGCATACCAGATCGGGGACGACGCCGTACAATGCCTGCGCCCCCTGTGAGTGGACCCGCCAACCGGTCATGACTTCATCGAGAATCAGCAGCGCTCCGTGATTGCTCGTCTGAGTTCTGAGCGTCTCGAGGAATCCTGGAGCCGGTGGAATGACCCCCATGTTTCCCGCGACCGGTTCCACGATGACCGCGGCGATCTCCTCGGGTCGAGTCCGGAAACACTCCTCGACAGCGGACGGATCGTTGAACGGCAGCACCACGGTATCGCGAATGGCGCCTTCCGTTACCCCTGGGGAGTCCGGCAGGCTCAGCGTTGCCACGCCGGACCCCGCGGCGGCAAGAAGCGGATCCGCGTGGCCATGGTAGCATCCTTCGAACTTGACGATGACCGGTCGTTGCGTAGCAGCCCTCGCCAGACGAATTGCGCTCATGGCCGCTTCCGTTCCCGAATTGACGAAGCGGATCATCTCCACAGCGGGGAAAGTGGCAACCACCTTGGCGGCCAAACGCACTTCCAGTTCCGTGGGCGCACCAAATGACGTGCCACGGCCGGCCGCTTCGCGGACGGCGGTGACGATCGCCGGGTGCGCGTGGCCCAGGAGTACCGGGCCGAATGAAAGTTGGAGGTCGAGGTATCGACGGCCATCGACGTCTTCGAGGTATGGCCCATCCCCTCGGGCCATGAACCGAGGGCTTCCGCCGACACCGAGGAAGGCCCGCACCGGGCTGTTTACTCCCCCGGGCAACAGGCGTTGCGCCATCTCGAATAACGCATGCGACCGGGACGTCGTTGTCATTCTTCAGGCTCAGTCAGCGGGAGAATCTGCCGTCAGCCAACCGGCGGCGTCCTTGGCGTGGTAGGTGACGATGGCAGACGCGCCCGCTCTCCGCATCGACGTCAACGCCTCCAACACCACCGCCCGTTCGTCGAGCCAGCCCTTCTCTGCCGCAGCCTTCACCATGGCGTACTCTCCGCTCACGTTGTACGTCACCAGAGGCACCTCCGTGGCACCGCGGACGGCGTGCACCACGTCCAGGTACCCCAGCGCCGGCTTTACCATGAGCATGTCGGCGCCCTCCGCCACATCCAGCCGGGCTTCGCGCAACGCTTCCCTCACGTTTGTCGGATCCATCTGATAGGTCTTGCGATCGCCGAATACGGGAGCGCTGTCGGCGGCGTCCCGGAAGGGACCGTAGAAGGCGCTGGCGTACTTGACCGCGTAACTCAGGATGGCGCGGGACGAGAACCCTCCGTCGTCCAGGGCCGACCGGATGGCCTGGACCATGCCATCCATCATGCCGCTCGGGGCCACGACGGCCGCTCCGGCCGCCGCGTGACTCACGGCCACCTTGCCGAGGATGTCGAGCGTGGCGTCATTGTCGACTTCATCGCCTTGCAACACCCCGCAGTGGCCATGATCCGTGTATTCACAACAACACACATCGGTCATGATGACCGTGTCGGCATCCCGCTCCCGAATGCGCCGTATCGCCCGTTGCACGATGCCGTCTTCGGAGAAATTCTCGGAGCCGACGGCGTCTTTCGCCGCTGGGAGGCCGAACAGCAATACGGCTCGGACCCCCAGGGCCTGCAACGTGTCGATCTCTTGGTCGAGAATCTCATCCACGGAGAGCTGCGCTACGCCGGGCATCGAGGCAATCTCACGACGCACGCCCGATCCATGGATCACGAAAATCGGCTGGATCAAATCGGTGACGGCCAATGTCGTCTCGCCGACCAGGCGGCGCATGGCGGCCGTGCGACGCAACCGCCGCGGCCGTTCCGCAGGAAAGCTCATACCGTACCCGGCCCTAGTCCCGCGACGTGGCCGAAGAGGACATCAACGCCTCGATGTCGTCGACGTCGCGCGGCGCCATTCGGGACAGGAGTTCGGAACCGTCTTCAGTAACCAACACGTCGTCTTCGATGCGAATTCCTATACGCTCGTCCGGGAGGTACAATCCGGGCTCGACGGTCAGCACCATCCCCGCCGCCAGTGGAGTTCCATAGTCACCAACGTCGTGCACGTCCATGCCCAGCCAATGGGAAAGGCCGTGGATGAAATACTGAGTACAGTCGCCCGGCAGACACATTTCACCCGAGTGCTCCTCCATGTAGGCTCGGGCAATCTGATTGAGCCGGCCCACGGTCATGCCCGGCCGGACCGAATCGATCGCCGCCTGCTGGGTGTCCAACACCAACTGGTACAGGGCCCGTTGCCGCTCGCTGAATCGACCGGACACGGGAGCCGTGCGAGTAACGTCGGCCGAGTAGTAGCCGAATTCGGCTCCGATATCCATGATGATCAAATCGCCTGCGTCGAGACGGCCGCGGCTCTTGTCGTAGTGCAAAGTGGTCGAGTTGACGCCGGCGCCGACGATACTGGGGAAGCCGACCCGCTCCGCCCCATTGCGCCGGAACACGTACTCGATGATCGCCTCGATCTGGTATTCCTGCATGCCGGGCTGCATGGCCTTCATCGCCTCGCGCTGAGCCTCGGCGGTGATGTCGATCGCCCGGCGCATACGCCGCAACTCATCGGCATCCTTGATCAGCCGTTCCTGGGCGATCAGGTACCCCAGATCATGCACCGCGAGCGGGCGCCCCGTGCTACGAAACACCAACTCACGAACCAGTTCCGATTCTGCTTCTGGTCTTCCGGGGCCCCGGCGCACAAATACACCACCGCTCCATGCCGGTGACCCGCGACCAAATACCAGACTGCCGATGTCACGCTCCGCGTCGCTGGCCGGAAGGATGGAATCGATTCCAGTCAGTCCCGCCGCCTCCGGGCCGGGGCCGAGTTTGGGACCGGTCCACCGTTCGGCGGCAGAGTCCCGTTCAGGGAGAAACAAACGGGCATCGCGGCTGCTATCTTCGCCGGCAATGAGTACGAGCCACGAGTCGGGTGTTTCCAAACCGGTCAGATAGAAGAAGTCGTTGTCCTGCCGGAAGTCACTGTCTTGCGGGTGCGAACCGTGCGCTTCGATGCTCCGAGTCGCCGCCGAGCCAAGGATGGCTACGCCGGTTCCCATGGCATCCATTACCCGAGCCCGTCGCGCTTGCAACGCCTCCGGCGGCACCGGCCCGGCCGGCGAGCCGTCCTGCGCCTCCACGACACTCGCAAGGCAAACCACCGCCACCACAGCGCACCAGTGTATGTGCTCAACACGCATACATCCTCCAATAGCCCTTTACCGCCATACCGCCCTTATCGCCCTACCGCCCATTTCCGCCCACCCCGATCACCATATCGAACGCTACCGCATCTTCCACCTGATACGAGTAGTGCCACCACTCCTTCTCGTAATTCCGAAACCCCACCGCTTCCAGAGCCTCCTTCAACCGAAGCCGGCGTTCGAGAATCTCGCCGTCGGCATTCATCGTGTGCGCGTCTTCGGTAAAGGTGTCGTACGGCGTGCCCATGTCCAGTTCCCGACCGGTCTCCAGATCGATGAGCGTGAGGTCGACCGCGACGCCCAGGTTGTGCCGACTGCGGCGGCCGATGTAGCCGTCGTCGAGCAGGTCCACGCGCCCGGTGGCCTCCGCCCAATCGATCATGGCGAGGGTGGCGCGCACCGGCCGGTAGCCATCGAACACGCGAAGTCCCAGCCCTTCGGATTCGAGGTTTTCCTGGGCTCGCGCCAGGGAGACCGCAGCGACCCGATGCAACAGGACTCGGCGAGCTTCATAGCCGGGGAGCACCGCCCCGGTGAAATTGCGCTCGGTTGCGTAGCGCGGATAGATCTGAAACGTTGGGTCCAACTCGGTTATGTCGATCAGGACCGCGCGGGCCAGTGAGTCAGACCCGATGTCCCTCGGCGATTCCTGCTCCTGCGCGACAGTGCACGCCATCAACACGATACCGACCGCCGCGAAGTAGTACCTCCACCTGGCATTGAGTTTCATGGCCGTCCCTCAAACATGTGGAGCAGGTAGCGCCACCAGGATAGCGGTGGCCGCCAGAAGGAGAGCGCCCACCAGCAGCTCCAGCCGCGCTGAACGGAACAACCGGCCGGCGGAACCCGGCGTGCCCAACCGTGGACGGAGTTGCCGCCAGTTCCAGGCGCCCAGAAGCGCCGTCATGCCAAGCAGGCCGATCTTGATCATGAGCGCCCACCCATAGGTCGTTTGCCACAGCGCGGGCCACGACCCGACGTAGCTCACCGACAACACGGTTCCCATCACTACGGCCCCTCCGACGCCAACCATGGCCACCGGCGAGAAAACCCTAACCAAGTCCGATACGGTTTGCTCCCGCCTCTCGGCGTCGGCCCCGGCTTTGGCACCGAACGCCACCAGCAACAGCAGCAACAGCGAGCCGAGCCACGTTGCGCCCGCCAGCACGTGAAGTGCCTGCAGCGGCCAGGTAATGCTCCAGTGCCAGGAGGCAGCCACCGCATGCCCCGTCAACGGCAGCGTCACCGCGATGGCGATGGCGCCGATCACGGCTACCGGCCTGCCAATCGGAATGCCGCGCCGGGCGAGAGCGAATCCAACAGCCGCCGCCAGCCCAGCAGCGAACTGTACCAGCCACCTGCTTCCCCAGCCTGTATCGAAGACGATTACGCGAGCGTCGGCCAGGGTGAGTGGATCGCCGGGGAACAGAAAGGCCACCACCTGGGCGTAGAGCCGGCCGGCGGCGGCCAAGAGGAACAAGACGGACCCGATGAGGCCCCAGCCGAGACTCGTGCGACGGTAGGATGGCCCAAGATCGTCGGCAGGATCCCGAAACGCTCGGCTGATGATGGCCCCGAAGGCAACGGCCCCGACTACCAGCATGATCGCCAGATAGGTCAGCCAGCGGCTCAGGGTTCCGGCATCGAGTACTGGGGCGGAATCCTCGTCCTGGGTCCACTCGGCGGGGTGCGTTTCCGCGGCAATCGTGGCTGAAACGATCTCGGCGGGCGCAAGCGCCGTGGCGGGGTGAGCGAAGAGGCTTTGACCCAGAAACACGAGCGCCCCGGCCGCGACGACCAGGGCGAGGCGCATCCGACGGGCCGTGCTACGGCCGTGCCGGCTACTACTGTTCCGACTCGCCGTGTTCGTCGGTCGGAGTGGATGAGTACGTGAAGGCATATTCACCGCGCACCTTGTGGCCGTCGGGGGACGCCGTCTGCCAAGTGACCGAATAGGTTCCCTCAGGCAACGAATCTGCGATGGCCAGCTTCACAGACTTCACATCGTCGGTGGCAACGGCCTTGGCGACGTTGAAGGTGGCGTCTTCAGGACCTACCAGGCGCACTCTCGTCAAGGCCAACTCGGGAGCCTGGGAAAACCACAGTTGGATGGCGGCAGGAGCTTCGTGGACCACTTGGTCCTTGGCCGGGAAACTCTTGACCAGCCGCATGTGTAGAACAAAGCCCGCCAGCCCCGTGATGGAGACCAGGGCCAGAGCGGCGCCGAGTAGCCGTCGCGACCGGTATACCTGCATGAATTGCCTCGAAGTTCGATGTGATTCAACCGGCCGTGGATGTCCACGGCCACGCCGATACAGAGGGCTAAATCTAGTTCCAGTATTGAGTTGGGGCAACGGAAGGCGGCGGCCCTGCGGTCACTCTAGCCTCGGGGGCGATTTTGTTGCATTAATATATGGAGAATATGATAGGGCCACCGTAGGCTATTGCCGGGTACGGTGGTTTTTCCTTGATACCGGGTCCCCGATGATCAAAGAGATGCAGGAGAAGCTGGGTAAGGAATTCGAAGCGCTCAGCCACGAACTGACGGTTACCCTCCCCAAGGCGATCGCCACCGCCGTCGAAATGGGAGACCTAAAAGAGAACTCCGAGTACAAGGCGGCACTGGAGCGGCAACAATTCGTCCAGGCGCGCCTGGGCCAGCTGCAAGTCCGGAGGCAGCAGTTGAACGAGTTGGTGAACATGGAGGCGCCCCGCGACCGTGTGGGTCTGGGAACCAGCGTCACCGTGGTCGACATCGAGACGAAAAAAGAAGAAACTTTCATCGTCGTGCTGTCGGAAATGATTGACGTTGACGCAGGACACATCTCGCTCCAGTCTCCACTGGGTCAGGCCCTGCGGGACACATCCGTGGGGGACGAAGTAAAACTGCGTCTTCCCCACATCGTCCGGAAACTCCGGGTGGTGAGTATGGTCACCGTGCACGACCAGGCCAAATGAGCGACGACCAGGGACTCCCCTTCGACGGGAAGCACCTACTCGTGGTGGGAGACAGGGTGCTGATCGAGCCCGAAGACGGTGAAGGTCGTACTCGCGTGGGGTTGTACCTGCCGCCTGGAGCTGTCGACTCGGAACAGGTGCAGGGCGGCCGCATCGTCGCCACCGGACCGGGAAATCCCATCGCGGATCCTTCGTCCTTCGACAGTGAGCCGTGGAAGATCACCTCTGGCGAGACTCGTTCGCGCCCCATGCAGGCCAAGGTGGGGGACCACGCCCTGTTCTTCCGCAAGGCAGCGGTGGAAATCACCTTCGAGAACGTCAAGTATCTAGTCGTGCCCGAGGCCGCCATCCTGGTGTTGGTCCGGGAAGACTCGCCCTAGACGTCTCCCCAACCGTCCGGTCCCATGGCCCGAATCAAACTGACCGACAACGCCCGTCGCTACCGACGCGCCATGTGGCTCGTCACCATCGCGGGACTGCCTGCTCTGCTGTTGGCCATCCGCGGCGCCCAGGGACGAGTGCCCGTTTTCCTGGGAATTCTCGGCGCCCTGCTGTTTCTCGGCGCCATCGGAACAGCCGCGATGTTGGGTTTCAAGGCGCGCCGTCAGACGCTGGCCGACCGTGAGATGCATTCCCGGCGAGCCATGATCGTGATGATGACGGCCAAGCTCGGCAAGGAAACAGACGAGTCATTGGAGAAGATTCGCGATGGTGGCGGGCTTACCGGTGAGGCGGCGGGCATGATACTGCAAGGTCGCCAAGCCAAGACTGACGCGCAGGCCGACGGGTAGTCGGCCGTGTGCAATTTCGTGTACCTCGCGAGCCCGCTCACCTTGAGCGAGGTTCGCTCCATGCTCCCGGCCGGTCTCACAGCGGACGGACTTCCCAAAGCAGAACAGCAATTCCTGCTCGACCTGCACTACGATGCCCAGGATGTCATGCGCATCCTGCATGGGGGCTGTTCCTGCGACTTGATACGCGATCGCCAGCCCGACCCCGGCGCGGATGAAGTGATTCACCGGCAACGCTATCGACAACTGGGCTACGACCGCACCCGCATGATCCGTTACCTGGAACGCCACCGGCGGAGCCCGGAAGACCAACGGCCCCGGCCGCCGGGATATTGGGGTGAGGCGTTCAACGCCTTCGTGGTGGAGCACGCGCGCAACGCCGGGCCCACGTTGTTCTATCGTCACTTCTCGCACGATGGCTTGCAAAACGATCCCGGCCTGGCTGCCGCCATGCGTCACGTTCAGGTGCGCGAGGTGCAGGGACCCGTGAGCGACTGGTTGCCCGAGCAGACCCCAATCATGGTCGGCTGATGTCCGGGCGCGGGACGGACGGCCAGCTACGGCGCATCACCACATTGTTCCTGCGGGCGTTACGGTTGCGGTGCCCCAGTTGCGGCGGCCGCCCGGTAATTTTCCGCTGGTTCATGGTGAGCGACAACTGCCCCGTGTGCGGCATCCGACTGCAGCGGGGCGAACAGGGTTACTGGGTCGGGGCCTACATGTTCAATCTGATCGCGGCCGAATTGGTCTGGGCTGGGTCGATGGTGGCGATCGTGTGGTGGACCTGGCCCAGTCCGCCGTGGACCGGGCTGCTGGTGGGTGGGGTGATGCTGATGGTGCTGATGCCGGTGGTGTTCTTTCCGTTTTCCCGGCTGGTGTTCCTGGCGTTCGACTTGGTGTTTCGGCCGCCTCGGGACGAAGACTACCCGGAGCACTAGAGAGCATTGCCGGCAGTCTTGACGCCCGGCCTATCTTCGGGTTATATTCGGTTCTCTTGTACCGAACAAACGCCGAAAATAGGTGACTCGTGTCGGCCTCAGCCACGCCACTTCAGCCCTCCACTCCACGCCCTCCTCTATCTGCTACAGACCGGAACCCGTTGACCTACAACCTCATACGGGTGTGCCCCGAGTGCTCGGGACCCATCGCCCGGGGGTCCGGTTGTATTTCCTGCCTTCAGTGTGGCTGGGGCAGATGCGGATGAAACAGCGGGGCAGCGGGGCGGCGGGGCGGCGGGGCAGTTTGAATTTGGCCTCGTCACTGGAAGAGACTGGGACTGCCCTGCTGCCCGGCAGCCCGGCAGCCCCGCCGCCGGCCCAGCTCCCTCTATTCGACGACCCTGAGTCCAGCCCCTGGGCCACGCTCGATGAGCGCCGGCGCGGCACTGCGTTTCTGCAGCTGCCGACGCGGACGGTGCTCAATCCACCGGCGTCTACCGGGATGGGGTTCTGGTCGCTCAATCCTTATGTCGGTTGTGAGTTTGGCTGTAGCTACTGCTACGCCCGTGACGCGCATCGTTACCAGCTCGAGCGTGCCGCGGAGCAGATCCCGGAAGCTGCGGCTTCCCTGCCCGCGTGGCAGGCGTTCGAACAGCGCATCCTGGTCAAGTCCGACGCGGCCGCCACGTTGGCCCACACGCTCGATCCCGCCAAGCTCGCCGGACAAACGCTGGTCATCGGCACCGCCACCGATCCCTACCAGCCAGCCGAGCGCACCTTTGGCCTGACTCGGCAAATCCTCGAGACGCTGTTGAGTCATCGCGGCTATAGCATTGGCATCATCACCAAGTCGCCGCTCATTGCGCGCGACATCGACGTGTTGCAGCAACTGAGTCAACTGCACGACGTCAGCATCAATATTTCCCTGATCAGTGCCAACGCCCGGCTGGTGCGCCGACTGGAACGCCGCTCGCCCATCCCACAAGCCCGGCTCAAAGCACTCGGCAAATTGACCGCCGCCGGTCTCAACGCCGGCATCATGATGGCACCCATACTCCCCGGCCTCACCGATGATCGCCGCGGTATGGAAGCCATGATGCGCTCGGCCAAAGCGGCCAACGCCCGCTACGTCATCGGCATTCCGCTCAGGCTCGACCCCGTCAGCAGACGCCGTTTCTGGCCGACCCTGCAACAGGAATTTCCCCATCTGATCGAGCGCTATCGCCGTTGCTACGGCCCACGGAGCTACGCCAAGCGAGCCTACATCTCAGCACTGATTCACCGCGTACGACAGCTGCAACAGCAATACGGCTTTCCCGTGCAGTCCGATCGGCGACAACGGAAAACCTCCGCTGCAACTCAGCGCCCGAGTACCTGTGAACAAATGGCTTTACTCTAAATAGTGATCACTGATCACTAACCGCCACTACCATGCTCCGCTCGATCTTCTTCATCGACCCACCGTCGTTCTGCACCACCGTCGAGGGACTGGTGGCGCCGGCACTGCGAGACCGCCCGGTGGCGGTGGCGCCACCGGGCGCCGATCGGGCCACGTTGTTGGCCCTGTCGCGGGAGGCTCGCGAGGCCGGGCTCGAGCGCGGCACACCCGTGCGCCTGGCACTCAAGCAGTGCCCCGACCTGATCGTCATTCCTCCCAATCCCGAGTTGTACGCCCGGGCAGCGCGGGCACTGCACGACATCCTGAAGATCTACGCGCCCGTCATCGAGCCCCGCGGCTACGGCCACGCCTTCCTGGATCTGACGGGAACGGAACGGCTGTTCGGCCCGGCTGCCGACGTGGCTGAGCGAATCCGGCGGGAGTCGCGGTCGCGGCTGGGGTTGCCGTTGTCGATCGGGGTCGCCGCCAACAAGCTGGTCAGTCAGGCAGCGACGACCGTGGCGCCGGTATCCCTTCTGGAAATTCCGCGCGGCGGCGAAGCACGGTTCCTGGCCCCACACCCGGTGCGGCTGCTGCCGGACATTTCTCCCAAGGTGCGCGCACGACTCGACGACTATCAGCTCGACCTCATCGGAGAGGTGGCCGCACTCACCGAACGACAGGTCACCACCGTAATGAACGAGGTGGGCCGCACTTTGTTGGCGCGCGCGCGGGGCATAGACATGCGTCCGGTGCTCCCGCCGGAAGTACGACAACAATTTCAGGCGGCCCACACACTGGCAACCGACACCAACGACCTCGGTGTGTTGCATCCCTTGCTGCGCCGCCTGAGCGAGCGTATCGGCCTGCGGCTACGCCAACGGCAACTGGTGGCCCGCCGGTTGTCGCTACGGATCGTCTACGCCGACTTTACCGAATTGCGTAAAGGTGTCCCACTCAGACTGGGAAATCTCGACGTAGAATTGTGGGACGCCTCCAGGCAACTCTTCACCAAGGCCAACGTCAAACGGATCGCCATCCGCAACGTGACCCTCGCCGCCGACCGGTTGCTGGAGGCTGACGGCCAGCTGGACCTGTGGCAGAATCCCTCTCCGTCCGTACAACGAGAAACCGAATTGCAAGGAGCCCTGGATTGCATCACCGCTCGCTGGGGAAGGTTACAGCGAGGGCAGCGAGGGCAGCGAGGGCAGCGAGGGCAGCGAGGGCAGCGAGGGCAGCGAGGGCAGCGAGGGCAGCGAAACGACGCTTGCGATTCAAAGACATGAACGCAAGTTCAAATTGCGTCCTACGTCCTACGTCCTGTCACGCTCAACCATCCACCAACGACAAACCATGACCTCTTATTGCACCATCGCCATCGACCACCCCTGGCACGGCCCCTACCACGACACCGAGTACGGCTTCCCGCTCAAGGACGACTCGGCGTTGTTCGAGCGTCTGGTTCTGGAAATCAATCAAGCGGGGCTCTCGTGGCTCACCATTCTGAAGAAGAAAGAAAACTTTCGTAAGGCGTACCACGACTTCGACATCGCGACCGTGGCCGGCTACCGCGCCGCCGACCGCAAGCGCTTGCTGAACGACGCCGGCATCATCCGCAACCGCCTCAAGGTCGAAGCCGCCATCCACAACGCCCAGATCATTCAACAGCTCCAACAGGACCACGGCTCTTTCGCTGCCTGGCTGGACCAGCACCACTCCCGCACCAAGGAAGAATGGGTCAAGCTGTTCAAGCAGACATTCCGCTTCACCGGCGGTGAAATCACCGGTGAATTCCTGATCAGCACCGGATATCTACCCGGCGCCCACGATCAGAGCTGCCCGGTGTTCACGCGCATCGCCCAACTACAGCCGCCATGGATGAAGACGGGGCAGCGGGACAGCGGGGCAGCGGCGCGACAGAAGAAGTAGCGGCGTTCACAATTCACCTACGCACAACGCACAACGCACTACGCACCCTAAATGCATCTCCACGTCCACACCCACTTCTCGTTCGGCATCGGCGCCTCGAGTCCCCAGGCGCTGGTGGCGGCCGCAGTGGAGCGCGGCTTCACTTCCCTCGCCTGCACCGACACCAATGGGGTGTACGGCGCGGTGGAGTTTCAGCAAACCGCCGAAGAAGCCGGCATCCGTCCAATCCTGGGCGCCCACCTGGTGGCCCGGGCCATCAGCGCCATTCACTGGCACGACGATCTGGCGCTCTCCGCCCAACTCGCCACCGACCGGCGCGGGCTGATCCTCATCTCACAGGATCCGACATTCCTGGAGCGGGTTCATCGTCTGAGCGGCCCCGAGGACCTCTACGCCGAGCTCCGGCCGGTCAAGTGGCGTCACCGGGTGCTGGCGCGCGCGCGTGAGTTGGGCATCCCCGCCGTGGTCACCAACGGCGTGATCGGAGCCCACCCCGAGGACTGGAACCGGCACCGGTTACTCCGGGCCATCGCTCTCAACACCACGTTGTCCGCTCTTCCTTCGCAGGAAACCTGGCCGCGCGAGGCCTGGCTGCGCCCCGCAACGGACTTGATGCGGTTGTTCCCGGATTACCCCGAGGGATTGCGCACCGCCACCGAGCTGGCCGAGCGGTGCCGCTATCGCATTCCCATCGGGCGTACCGTCGCTCCCAGGTTGAAGGACACGGCGGACGCGCAAGAACATTTGCGCACGCTGGCCTACGAGGGCGCCCGGAGACGGTACGGTACAATCGCTCCCATTACCCGAGATCGACTGGAACACGAGCTGCACATCATCGGCCTCAAGGATTTTGCCGATTATTTCCTGGTGGTGCGCGACATCGTCCAACACGGCCCCA
>JBDHMR010000002.1:0-15495 GCA_039656035.1 Gemmatimonadota bacterium | reverse complement strand
GCGGGCTTTGCCGGTCTTGGCGTCGCCGCCGCCGGCTATACCCTCATGCGGGTCATGGGGATCGGACCCGTGGGGACGGTGATGGCGTCGGGCGCTCTCAACGCCAAAGACCCGATCATCATCGCGGGATTTGAGAATCGCACACCCGATAGCACGCTGGGTCGGACGGCAACGGAGCTCCTGCGGATCGGCCTCACGCAATCCCAGGTGGTCAAGGTTCTGCAACCCACGCAAGTGGAGGCGGTCCTCAAACGCATGCAGCGGGATCCGTCGACAACCGTTGATCCGTCGCTAGCCCGGGAAATGGCGGAACGGGAAGGGATCAAGGCCTACATAGCCGGCGAAATCGTAGCCGTCGGCAGTGGCTACGCTATTTCAGCCACCCTCACCTCGAGCAGTGGTGACGTATTGGTCGCTCGCCAGGCCAACGCGGCCGATGCCAATGAAATCGTCAACGCAATGGATGAATTGTCTTCTGGATTGCGGGAACGGATCGGCGAATCACTCACCACCATCCGCCGGAGTGGGCCGCTGGACAAGGTCACCACCGGTTCCCTCCGGGCGCTGCGGCTATACACCCAGGCCCTCAAGGCCGAGAACGACGGCGACCCGGCACGGGCGGTAGATCTGCTCGAAGAAGCGGTCTTGATCGACACCGCCTTCGCCATGGCGTATCGGAAAATTGGTGCGATCCTGGGCAACACATTCGAGCAGCGCGACCGGATGATCGAAGCAACTACCCTCGCCTACCAGCACCGGGATCGGCTATCCGAGTTGGAGCGCTACCAGTCAGTGGCAATGTACCACGTCCGCGTAACCGGCAAGCGCGACGAGGCCATGGCGGCCTACCGCACCTTGCTCGACGCCTATCCCGAGGACGTGACGGCGCTCAACAACCTCGGAGTGTCGTACAGCCAACTGCGCGATGACGAGCGCGCGCTCGAGTTGTACCAACGAGCGTTGGCGTTGGACCCGACCATCGGGACGTTCCACACCAACGTGATTGGCACCCTCGGCAACTTGGGCTTGTTCGACTCGTCCGAGGTGGCCATCGAGCGGTTCGCCGAAGCGTTCCCCGGCAACCCACAGATCTTCACGCAACGGGCGGACCTGGCTGAAAAACAGCAGGACTGGCACACGGTCGAAGGCTACTGGAATCAGGTGGCTGAAGATCAGCGGGGCAACCTGTTCTGGGAAGGCTCGGCCAGTTGGGCCCTGGCTACCATCGCAGACATGCAAGGGAAGGTGGCGGAGGCCAACCGGCATTGGGCTGATGCCAACGCCACCAGCCTGCAACGAGACCAAGCAGATGGCTATCTCACAAATCTTGTTCAGCAGGGATTGGTGGACGCAATCGTCCGCCGCCAGCCGATGGACGGCGTTCGGCGAGCCGAACGTGGGTTGGCGGAGTATCCCATGGACTCCCTGGCCGTCCGCGATCGCCCCTATATCTGGTTGGTGTGGCTCTACACCGTGGCCGGCCAGCCGGACGAGGCAGAGATTCACCTGAACGCGTTCATCGCCACGGGCCAGCCGGAAGACAGCAGGCAGGCCAAGAGATGGTCGATGTTCGCGGATGGCATGATAAAACTCGCTCGTGGAAACGCGGACGAGGCCCTCGCCGCTCTGCGAGAGGGCCACGAAATGGGCGGATGCCGCATCTGTTCACTCCCCTATATGGCCCGGGCTCACGATCAGCTCGGTCAAGCCGATTCAGCCATCGCCACGTACCAGCTCTACGTCGACACCTACTGGCGTGGCTCGTTCATCGATCACGCGGAGCTCGCCGTGGCCTACCGGCGGCTGGGTGAGCTGCACGAAGAACAGGGTGATACCGAAGCCGCTCTCCAGAGATATGGCCAGTTCGTCGATCAGTGGCGCGAGGCCGATGCGGAATTGCAGCCGCAGGTGGAGGAAGTCAAGCAGCGCATGGCGCTACTGAGTGGAGAGCCGAATTGATGGCAATTGGCAATTAGCTGTTGGCTGACCGCTGATAGCTGACAGCTGAACGCCCACTAGCCAAGAAGAGTGCGCGATGGACAGGGGTCGGGGAGACCCGCGGGTCGGAAAGTGTGTGGAGACCCGGTGCTGTCCACCGCAGAAGGGAAGGGCCGCTTCCCTTCTTCCCTCGATCAGTTCACGTCTATTTTCATTACGGCCTTGAGCTTGGTTCCGTTGACGGCCGCTTGTAACCACGATCGTCCGGTCTTGTTTCCCAATGTCCAATTGGTACTGGCGCGTCCGTCATCGCCGGTCATGGCCCGCTGGGGATTTACGATTCCGGCGGGACCACTGAAGAACACCTGCTTGTCGGCCACGGGATTGCCGTAAGCGTCGGTCACCAGCACCACCACGCGTTGGGCTAGAGGCCTACCGGCGGTACCGGCCGTCGGTGGCGTCACGAACTCGACGTTCCCCGCGCCCCTCGACTCGGCGGTGGCGACGGCCACCAATGGTGCTTTGACTCCAGCGACTCGGATGGCGAGCTGCTGACTGCCCGACCGCCGGCCCAGGGTCCAGGGAACCGCTACCTGGCCTTTGACGTCGGTCGTCAATTCGATCTCCGGAACCGATCCGTGCCCCGGCTCGACGGTGACGACCACTCCGGGTACCGGGTTGTCATGTTCGTCGAGCGCCCTTACCACGATCGCCTTGGGGAGTCCCTTCCCCACGGTCGCGTGCTGTCCCTTGCCGCTGACGATCTCTGCACGACTCACCCTGCCGGGCTCGGCCCGCGCCTCGATGGCATGCGGTGGCACGGTGCGTGGGTTGCCCACCGCTGCCTCGGCGTGTTGCCATCCGGCGCGGTCACCCAGCGTCCATCGGGCGCGAGCTCGACCCAACGAGTCGGTACGCCGGTCGATTGGGTCGATAGCGCCGCCGTCCCTGGTCGACCAGGCCACGGGCAGGTCGGGGAGAATGCGGCCCAGTGAATCGGTTGCCTCGATCGTCAGCGTGTCGGTCAGCGTGGTGCCAAAGCGGGCCACCAGGCTGTCGTGCAAGCTGGTAATCTCGATGTTGCCAGGGTGGGGGTCGGCTTCGGCGTACACCGTGAGCGTGCTGTCCGCGCCTTCCACCGAAATGCGGATCTCCTGGCGGCTGGGGGTCGAGCCCAAGGTCCATCGGGTTTGGGCGACACCGGTGCCGTCCGTCTCCACCTCTTCGTGTTCCACCGAGCCGCTGCCCGACAGCGGATAGAATCGTACGATGGCCTTTTCGAGCGGGGTGCCGCCGCGTGACCACACCTTGACCACCACGGGACGGTCCAGGCGCTGCCCGGCCGCGGCGCGTTGCTCGCCCTCCACCAGTGCGATCTGGTCCGCCGCTGGTACGACGCGAATGGTTTTCTGGGAGCGCATTTCCGCCAGGGTCGCCGTGACTATCGCCCGTCCCGGGGCGACGCCGGTGGCCGTTCCCAGCGAGTCGATGGTGAGCACAGCGTGATCCGAGGACGTCCACTTGGGTCTCATGCCGAGGATTTCGTGCCGCCTTGAGTCGACCGCCATGGCGAATATGGGCCTGCTTTCCTGCTCAGGAATGCTGAAGGTGCTGTCGACATCGATCTTCACTCCAGCGAGCTGCTGCGAGGCGACTACCCAGGCGGTGTCGGAGTACTCCCGTACTTCGGCTACGATACCAACCTGCCCGGTACCGCGCACGACGGCTACACCGCTCGAGTCCACCACCGCGACTGCGGGGTCCAGACTGCGCCACATCACGTTGGCTCCGAAGATGGTACTCCCTCGCTTGTCGGTGACCGTCGCCGCCAGGTGGATCGAATCGCCGATGGCGAATGCCGTGTCGGCCCGTGGCGTCAGGCGGACGCTGCGAACGGCGTAATCGGACAACGACATTCCTTCGGAGGCGATCCAGCCGAACAAGCCGATCGAATCAGAATCGGACATGAACGACACCATGGCAGCGCCCGAAGTGACGGACAGTGCCACCCATTTGGCGACGGTGCCGACCAGGCTGGGAGCGTGGTGCTGCGCATGGTTTTTCCGAGATGGCATGAAGTCGACCGTTGGGGTGAGTGGTTGGCCTTGGGGATTGATTGGCACGTTCTACGCCACCGGCTGTGACCGGGGCCAGGGGCCCTAACGCACAGAACGACAACGCGATACGCTGGATGATCCGGAGTGGGTCGTTGGCAGGATGGAGGCGGATCGCCAGTGCTTGCAGGCAACCGCTGGTGAACTGCAAGAATTTTCAGCGCCGGCGGGGACCTCCTGAGGGGTCAGGAGGGGTTCAGCAGGCTGGAGATGCTTTGCACCACCTCGGCTTCAGCCGGACTGATGTTGTGTGCGTCGAATACCTCGCTGGCTGAACTGTTCGCCACGTGATTGGCCAACCGGATGAGATCACCGACGAATTGCTTGGCATCCTCTGGCACCAGTTTTCCCAGCAGCAGGATACGGGTCTGCTGCATGGCGGTCACAAAGTCACGTTCGTCCTGTAGATACGCGGTGAACACCGTGGTAAAGTCGTCATCCATCGATCGCAGGACCTCCGAGAGCACCGGGCTGTCGAACGCTACCTCGGTCAGGATATCGAACAATGCCGCCCGCTCACGATGGTCGATTGTGCCGTCGACCTGAGTTACCCGGAAGTAAACTCGCAGAACGGAAAACTGGAGGGTTTGCCATTCGTCGTTGGTAAAACGTGCGTCCTGGACTTCCACCATGCGGATCTCCCGGAAAATTGTCAGTTGTCGCTTTGTCCCTTCATGGAACCTTACTGGGTGGTGGTCTATCCAGGATGTGTCCCAGCGCACATTTGCCCAATTCTGGTCGGTTTCTTCCCGAATTGGTTTTTGCGCGTTCATATTCCTGGTACACCCGACATCGAGCCCTCATGGAACGAATTCCAGAACCCGAACTCATGACCGAAGACCATCAGGCGAAGGCCTACGCCTTGGCGGATTTCGAAGAGGCACACCGGCGCATGATCGATGCGTTCGGGGAATTGTCCCTTTCGCTTCACCATACCGGTCATGCTATCGATCTCGGATGTGGGCCCGGAGATATCGCTTGTCGCTTTGCGGAGCGCTATTCGGGTTGGCGGGTTGACGGGGTGGACGCCTCCCCGGCAATGCTTGGCTACGGGCCCGTCATCGCGGATCGCTATCCTGGAGTAGCGACACGAGTCAGGTTGGTAGAGGGCTTGTTGCCTGATTGTGCCCTTCCGCGTGACACATACGACGCGGTACTGAGCAACAGCCTGCTCCACCACCTGGCCGAACCCCAAGTGCTGTGGACCGCGGTAAGGCGCTTGGCGGGCAGCGGTGCTCCGGTGCTGATCATGGACTTGCTCCGACCCACAGTGGAAGGGCTCGTCGATGACTTGGTGGAAGAGTACGCGGCGGGAGAGCCCGAAATACTGCGTCGCGACTTTGCCAATTCGCTGCGCGCCGCCTACCGGGTCGACGAAGTCAAATCGCAGTTGGCTGAGGCGCGGTTGCCGTGGTTGGCGGTCAGGACGGTGACGGACCGACACCTGGTCGTGTCCGGCGTTGCCCCCTGAGGAAGAGGCTATTCCTTGTTCGCCTGACGAGCCCGCCAATTGAGCCGGAAATACTCCAAGAACCGAGGGATCGGAAACCGGCGAGGCGGGGGCACCGGATCGGCGGATTCGAGGGCCGCGAGAAAATCCTGCGGCCCCACTTGGCGTGTCATGGTGTCCAGCGAGCGAGCCAGCACCGTTCGTCCGTGCCCGACAGCCAGAACGGCCGGTATGGGAATTCCCTCGCGTTCGCGTTCGTTCAGCAGATCCCACGCCTTGATGACCGTGCGGTCGGTATCGCACAACAGGTCATAGGGAACGAAGAGCTCGGCCTGCATCAATGCGGCGGTCCGCGGTGGGTCTACCGATATGGCAGCGAGATCGAACCCGGCAGCGGTGATGGCGTCGTAGTGATCACGAAAATCCGCCAACTGGCGGACACAGAACGGTCACCAGTGACCGCGGTAGAACAGGAGAATGACTGGTCGGGTACGTACCTGCTCGTCCAGATGCCAGAGTTGGTTACTGGAATTCGTTAGTTGGAAGTCGGGAGCAACGGCCCCCACTCGAGGGATACTTGGCCGATCGGCCGGTTGGTCATCGCCCATCGGTCACGGTGCTTTGCAGGACCAATGCGCTCTTCGGTTGTCTAGCGGGCCAGGCGCGCATTGGTGAAGCTGGGTTCATCGGTGACCTCCCGGGTGACGTGTGGCGCCAGCCATTCCGGAATGGTGGGGTGTCTCTCGTCCGGCAGTTCGATTTCTCCCAGTACCAGGGGTTGGTCGAGGAACTGGTCGATCTCCCAGGTGAAGTCACCGTCCGGGACCAAGTATCGGCGCTTGTCAATGCGCCGTCCGGCGGTCAGGGGCCACAGAGCATCGAAGAGTTGCTTGGTCATCGGCTCCTCGATTTCGATGCGCGACACTCCGCGGCCGAGTTTGATGGTGCGAACGAAACGATCCTCGCCGGCCTGGCGCATGCGCCGGATGCGCTCCAGGATCTTGGTGCCCGGAAGATATCCCTGTACTATCTCGACGGACGGTGCGGCTGCAGCTCGATCGGGTAGACCATCCAGCAGATACTTGCGTTCTATCTCCAGGTCGAGAGGCGTGTCGGTCGAGTCGGCCATCTGAATAAGTACCAGTTACGGTGCGGCCACGACTGGGTCGGCGAATTGTACGCGCTGGGTCTTTTGTTGCTGCATCATCTGGATGAACGGCCCGGCGAACTGGGGATCGAAATCGTGGCCGCTGTTCTCTTCGATCAGCCCCAGTGCTTTCTCCGACGTCCAGGCGTCGCGGTACGGACGATTGGTGCACAAGGCGTCGTACACGTCGCATACGTGAACCAGGCGGCTGGCGATGTGAGTGGTACGCGAATAGTGCAGGGACGGATAGCCGTTACCGTTCAACATGATGTGATGTTCGTAGGCCACTATGGCGGGTACTTCGAGCCGGACGTCCCGGCCGAGGATGATTCGGGCGCCTTCGACGGGGTGTCGTTGCATCTCGTGGCGTTCTTCGTCGGTAAAAACCCCTGGCTTGATGAGGATGTCCTTGGGGATACAGACTTTTCCCAGATCGTGCAGCAACCCGGCCACGCCCATTACCCGCACGTCTTGTCCCTGGAGCCCTATATACTCGGCCAGGGCCATGGCCAGGACCGCGACGTTGGTGGAGTGCGTCGTGGTGTACTGATCGAACTCTTTAAGATCGAGGAGCGGTAGGAGGATCTCTTCCTGGTTATGCATCGCGGTCGACAACGACCGCACCACCATCTCCGCTTCGAGCATGGGAATCTCGCCTTGCTCCTGTACTTGCCGGTGCATCCATTCGATGGTGTCGATGTCTTCCTGCAGAGAGTAGGCGATAGTAGCGCTGGTTTGAATGATTTCCTCAGGCGGTTCCCCCTCTTCGGTATCGATCAGAGTAGAACCGTAGCGAATTCCAGTGTGGCGCATGTAGCTGGCTTCGGTCGTGTCCAGTGATTCGCCTTTGAAACGAAAGAACGCGTCCCGGAGAAACTCTTCGTAGTCTCCACGTGTAGTGCTTTCATCGAATTCGACTCGCTCGATGCCCACGCTGGCCAGTCGGAGTCCCCACTCCCATTCCTTCAGTTCCCGGAGCACTTGGCGGTCGAATACGACTTCACGGTTGACGAAGGTAAATTGCCGGTTCCCTTCCCCGTGAACGAGATCTTGCAGTTTCTCGTACGATTCATCCACGGCTCGCTCGCGTGCCGGATGGCCCTTGTCATACAGGGACATGGCGGCCAACACGTGTCCCATCGACAAGAGGAACTGAACCGGGTCGCTCATGGCGTGCTGACCATGGAACGGATTCCCCCATGCGGGCTGTTTCGAGCCGATTCGAGCACGGACTGGGCCTCCGGCGAATCGGCCCAGGTCTTGGCCAAGCCGCTCAGGGCCGCCAGCATTTCGGGAGAAGCACCGGCCAAACGCCGCCGCCGCTGCCACCACCGGCGTCTTGCCAGGGAGTGGTTCAGCAGAAGCTCGCGGGCTTCTGCGGTCTTGAAACAGCCGAGAACACGAATGGCCAAAACGCGAATATCCCCATCATCGTCCTCCACCAGTTCCAGCACCCGGCGTTCAGCCTTGGGAGGGCACGCTGCCGTAGCGGCAGTCAGTGTCATGCGGATGATCGACACATCGTCATCAGCCACGCCGATCAGTATCGCGCGCTCTCTTGTCTCTGCCTCCTCCGCCTGAAGCATCAGCTTGACAGCTTCTCGGCGAACGCGCGCGTCGTCGGCCCGGGCATACAACTCCGGTGAAAACCCCTCGGGCCATTGTGGCAGTGATCCCAGCAGGATGAGAAGATTTCGCTTGACGTACCATTCCGAGTTGGGCAATCGTGTTGCTGCCAGCGGGCCGACGGCCGAACCTATCCGCGTCAATGTGCTCAGTAGCCGGTGGCGCATGGCTCGGGATGTGGCCGTCTCCAGTGCGTCGAGCAGGGTGTCGGCGGCCTCCAGCCCAAGGCGATCGAGTACTCGCTGGACGCCTTCGATATCGTGTTGGTAGTTCTCCAACAGATAGCGCACCTGCTCAGGTGAAGACAGATGTTTCCAAACGTCCTCCGGTCTGCTGGACGCTTCCGGGGCGGCATCGATGATTGCCATCAGTTCCTGAAACCGACCCATGTGCAACATGCTGTCAACCGCGTGGGTCACCGTAACTCCAAAGGCCCCGACTTCCATGGCCATTTGGATGATCCGGGGAGCTTCGCTGGCTTTATCGGGGGTCGAGGTAGACGTATGGCCGGGCGCGGTGGCTGCAAGCCGCTCCAGAACATCGGTGTATGCACCCGGATTAGGATCCTCCAGGGTCCAGCCAGCTATTAGTGCCTGGACCGATTCCCGGAAGTTCGAGCCGGCAAAGCGCTTCGACGCTGTCGTCCCACTTGTGTCGGCGTGATCGGCCAGCTTGGACAACATGCGGAGGAAGGAGTGGGAGATTTTTTGATCGCCTGTTTCCGCTGCGGCCTCGACCAGGTCCATGACCGCACCGACCGGCAGTGTCGCCGACAGATCGGAAAGCATCTGGGTCTGACCTGTCGGCCCACCACCACTCTCGATGAGACGCTTGAGGGTAGGCTGGTCCATTGACTGGACCAGTCCGGAGATGTGCTCTTGGAGAGCCTTCGCCGTAGCCCCCTCGCGGAGCTTCAGTTCCTTCCCCGCTTGGGCGAGGTAGTTGACTACGGTTTTGTCATAAGTACGGTCGTCCCGGTGCTGCTTTATCGCCTCGGCGATCTGGCTCGGTGCCGCGGCGGTCGTGGGTGCCTTGCCGCCGGCTTCACCTCCTACCGCCGCCGCCGCGAGCCCGAGCCAGAGTTGTGATTGGCGTGCCTGGTCTTCTCCCTGCGCGCCTTCCTCGGCGAGGACCAGCATTTCGAACGTGTGAGGTACCACCTGGATGTGCCGCCAGCGGTCGAGTTCTTCGCTCGATCTTAGGCCGAACGGGATTTCCTCTCGGTCGGCCTCGCGGCACAGGACGGTCAGGAGATCCGTCAACTCTTCGAGTGTTGCGCCAGCTTGGAACCGGATGGCAGCTATTTGGTGTCGGTGCAGCCGCTTGGCCAGTTCCGCCAACACGGAGGTCTTGGGGTCCGTGGCCATGTTGTCGATGACCAGCTGGTCCCGGGCCACCCCGATCGCCAGTGTGTCCCGCTCCGTTAGCAGGGCTAGAAGCTGGACGTAGGTCGATTCGATGGCCTCCCCAACAACCGGGTGATTGGTGGGATATGTGCTGGCCTTGTGAAGGCCAACAGAAAGCTGGACCAGAAATACCGAAATTTCCCGGGAGAGTGTCTGGTTCTGCGGAGAGGTCTCGGGTTGATTCACGATGGGTCGTCGGTGGACGCCGGCTCACCCCGACAATTGTCTACCACAGTCTACTCCCGGCGGCTGTGCCACTTGGTGATACTGGACCGCGACCCATTGTGGTAAGGTAGGTACCCCAGTGGTAGGCGGAACCCCCAAGATCGCAAGTGCCGCCTACCCGATGCCGGTCTCGATGGCTTCGAGCATGGCCTCGGCGAACTGGTCTACCTCGTCCACCGTGGTGTACACGTTCGGCGTCACCCGTAGTCCTTGGAATTCCGGGTGGAGTATTGGCACCGTGACGATACCGTAGTTCCGCCGCAGCCAGCCCGGCAGGGCCTTGGTATCGATTCCGTCGACGCTCACCAACCCGATGGCGCCGCCCCAGTTGGAGTCGAGCGGTGTGAGAATGGCAACCCGGTCGCTCTCCTCCAGCAGGCGCTTGGCCCACCGGTCCCGCAGGTACCGCAAGCGCGCGATCTTGCGGTCGGCGCCGATCCCCTGATGAAAGGCCAGGGCCGCCGCGATGGCGTTGTGGTTGGCCGCCGGATGCGTACCGATTTCCTCGTACTTGCGGATGTTGTCATCCATCGACTCGGGCGCCGCCATGAGGGGCCACAGGTCGCGCTGCTTGTCCTTGCGAACATAGAGGAAGCCGGTGCCGATCGGGGCCAGCAGCCATTTGTGCAGGCTGGTGCCGTAGTAGTCACAGTCGAGCTCGTCGCGGGTGAACGGAAAAT
This sequence comes from Gemmatimonadota bacterium, assembly GCA_039656035.1. Taxonomy (GTDB): domain Bacteria; phylum Gemmatimonadota; class Gemmatimonadetes; order Gemmatimonadales; family GWC2-71-9; genus N074bin45. The sequence continues at coordinate 4,909 of JBDHMR010000002.1, read as the reverse complement.
GAGCAAAGGCATGCGCTCCGTCGACGAACACCTGGATGCCTTGGGGCCGGGCCAGCTCGACGATCTCCCGGACCGGCATGATCTGACCCGACAGGTTGGTAATGTGGGTAACCTCGATGACTCTCGTTCGCGGAGTTATGGCCTCGGCGTATCGTTCTACGATGTGTTCGATAGATGGCGGTGGCACGGTGAAGGAAATTTCCTTCAACACGATACCGTCCCGCCGCGCCCGCTGGCGCCATCCGGTGATCATCCGGGGATAGTTCTGGGTCGTGACCAGCACTTCGTCCCCCGGCTGGAGATCGAGGCCGAATATCATGATCTCCATTGCCTCCGATGCGTTCCGGGTGATCGCCATTTCCTCTGGATCGCAACCAAACTCCTCGGCCAGCTCCCGCCTCACGAACTCGACCCTGGGCTCCAGTACGCGCCACATGTGTTCCACCGGCAGCTCGTTGGTGAATTGGAGGTCGCGGATCATCGCTTCCAGCACATGGGTCGGCGTGGGGCACACGCCCCCGTTGTTCAGATTGATGAGCGTACGGTCGGTATCGAAGGCGCGCTGAATGTGGCTCCAATACTCCTCATCGTCGGCGACGCCCGCAGGAGACCGTGCGCCGGCCAACTCGGTGGCGCGGAACACCCGCCTGATGGCGTCGGAATGAAAGGGTGGCAGGGCGAGGGTAGCTCCGGCGACGGAACTGACGAACGATCGGCGGTTCAGCATGAGGCACTCCTGTCAGGTGGGCCGCACTGGAAGTACTCGGTCTTCACTTCATCACTCAACGTTCAATATCCAATATTCATTATTCAATTCCCTCGCCTGAGCCCCAGGTTGACGACCTTCTGCAGTAACTGCGGGTAACTGATCCCGATGTGAGCTGCCGCAGAAGCGAATTCTTCGCTCTTGGCGATCTCGGGGTTGGGGTTGGCTTCCAGGAAGAACAAGGCGCCGTCCTCGCGGAGCCGAAAGTCGATTCGGGCGTACCCCTCTAGTTCGAGCGCCTGGTAGATGAGCCTGCAGGTGCGTTCAATGTGCGCCTCCTGCGAGGACGTCAGGTCCTCTGCCGAGCGTTGGTAAATCCCCCACTGTGCCTGGATGTCGGTATCGTGCTTGACTTTTTCAGTGGCGATATGAGGCATGTTCGCCGGGAGGTTCTCGAACAGGAGTTCCCATATAGGCAGCACGGTGAGGCGCCGGTTGCCGATAACGCCGACGTATATTTCACGGCCCTCGATGTACTCCTCGATGATGGCGTCTGTTTCCAGCTGGTGGTGGACGTAGGAGACCCTCTCTTCGAGGGCGCCGTCGCTACGGACCACCGATGACCGCGAGATTCCGAATGACGCGTGCTCCACCAGGCTCTTTACGATGACCGGGTAGCGCAGGTGGTCGGCAAGCCGCCCTTGGCGCCCCCGGCGAACGACCATGAATCCCGGCACCTGGATGCCGTGGTAAAGCAGGATTTTCTTGGCCTGGGCCTTGTCCCGGCTCAGCACCAGTCCGCGGGGACTGTTTCCGGTGTAGCGGACCTGAAGCAACTCAAGGTAGGCGACGATGTGGTGGTCAAAGAGCGCCTGGTCGTGGAACTCCTCCAACAGGTTGAACACGATGTGGGGCCGCCACGACTGAACCGCGTTTCGTATGGCGAGCACGTCGTCCTGCACGCCGAGGGGCCGCACCTCGTGACCGAGGCGGCGCAGCGTCGTCGTCACGTCGTACTCGGTTTTCCAGACGTTGATCTCCTGTGTGGTGTAGCCCTTGAGCGTCTTCGGCGGGATCAGGTCGGGATGCATGAGTACCAGAATGCGCCGAGGGGTCATACCGGTATCCACTCCCGGGCCGAGGGATCATTGAGCGATGCACGGACGTGGCAGCGGACGAAACGGACTACCTCGCGGATCACGGCCTGCTCCTCCTGGGCGGTTTTGAGTGCCAGCACCTCAGAGCGGCCGATGAGGTCGTCATACACCATGGCCAATGCATACTCCGCTTCAACCGAGCGCGGGGCAACCCCTGCCTCGACCCTGGGCCTGATACGGCGCAGGAGGGCGGCCCCTCTTTGCCGGCCTCTTGCCGGGCTGTCCTCCTTGAAGAACGACAGCAACGGAGCGTCCAGTGAAGAGGTCCGATTCACGCCAAATCGCTCTCGCCGCTCGTCATAGTGCTCGCGGAGGGTCGTTTGGAGGCGGTGCACAGGGTCTATGGCCCGCCGGCTGACCCGGGGGACGGGGCGGGGCGAAACCTCGCCCATGAGACGGTCGACGTACTCCAGCTTCCCCAGTGCAGGCCATTCAGTGTAGCTGTCTCGCCAGCGCGAGCGGGGCGGCAGCCACACCGAGAAGGTCTCGGCGAAATCCTCATCCGGATGACACTGAGCGTACCAGTCCTGCAGGTGGTGCACGTAATCCCTGCTGGCTGGGTTGGGTCGGTACCTGTCCGGGTATCTGCGTGACGAGCGACCGAACGTCCGCTGCCAGTCCCGGCGCCGTTCGAAACCATATGCGTGCTGCAGCGCGTGAGCCGTCTCGTGCCGCACCAATCTCAGACATTCGCGCCGGGTGCCACCCTCCACGGCATACATCTTTTTTTTCTCGAGGCGCCTCAGCCGGGGATGTGTCAGGTAGAACGGTAGGGCAAAGCCGCCGATGCCGTCGGGCGAGAACCACTCATCTGATACCCAAACGCGGGGTCGAAACCGAATGCCGCGCTGCCCGAGCTCAGTGAAGGCCCGCTCCAGGCACGTCTCCACAAGGATGCCCGGTGACTCGATCTCCAGATCGGCAAATCGCAGGTCCAGGAGTTCCTCATCGGCGTACCCTGCCCAAATGGGTGCCCCACCCCGCCCGCCCTTGGTGCCCGTCACGTCGGATGAATATCCTGGCGGAGCCGCGCCATGACGGCCGGTACGTTGGTGATGATCCCCGTCACCCCGTTGCGCCAAAGACGTGTGGCAATGCCTGGGTCGTCGATGGTCCAGACGTGCACAGGGATGTCGCTTCCGGCGGCCGAGGCCAGCCGCCTAGGAGCCGTCAGTTCGAGCTTTCCTTTTCGCTGTGGCATGGAGAGCAGGTCGTATCCACGGTGTCGTGGGGAAAGGCCCGCTACCGAGAGGAAGTACCACCACGCAATCTCCCGCCGCGAGGCCGACCGCCGGTAGACGCCGTCCCTGAAGACCCGCAAGGCACCGTGCAGGGCCGACGCCACCACGACATGCAGACGGGCTTCGTGTTGATCGAGCACGCGGCGCACTTGTTCCTGGCCTCGCGGCGACTTCAGCTCGAGAAGAATGGGGACTGCGGCAAAGCGCTCGAGCACCTGGGACAGGGTCGGCACCGCCAATCCGCTGCCGCGCCAGGGATAGGTCAGTCCGCCATCGGTCGAAAACCCATGGCCGGCATCGATCTCCTGCAGCACGGCGACGCCGCTGTCTTCGACCAGAGCGTCCATGTCCCCAATCCGGCCGGTGGTCGGGTCGTGGATGACGATGGGCACTCCATCCGCCGAAACCCGGACGTCCATCTCCAGGGCATCGGCCCCCTGATCGAGGGCCAATTCGAACGCTTCAAGGGTGTTTTCCGGGCGGTCGGCCGACGCGCCCCGGTGGGCGACGACGACCCGCTGCCCAGGGTGGACAAGCGCGGTAATTGGGAGGCTGTGCGTGGGTGGTTGGGTGCCTAGCGAGGCCATTCGACTCCCTGTTCTCGTTATGCAAATCCCTTACTGACAAGAAGATACCTCACATGATCCCCGCGTGACAGCTAGCGCCCTTGCCCGTCCTGCAGTATGAAGAAGGCTTCATAGTCGATTCACGGTAGACATCAGGTCGGGTCATAGATTGCCGTCACTAGAAAGGGTATAGATTGCCGCCACCTGAGACTGGCAAGGCAGCCGGAATCTCGAACGAAGAGACTCTTGGGGTATGCCTGGACGTCAGTGACACTCATTAACGGCAATGTGTTGAGGAGATACCAATGACGATGATCTCGAGCTTGACGGATGTTCGGTTGGCGGCAGCCCTCCTGGTGGCGGGGGCGGTGGCCTGTGGTGGCTCCTCGAGCGACTCCGCCGATGCGGCGTCGGACCAGGCGCAAACTGGTAGCGGGAGTGACGAACTTACGGCCTTCCAACTGGAACACGGTATCGGTCCGGTGACCGAGGTCGTCGAGGTGGGTGCGCTGGACCCGGCAATGGCCCAAACCGGCGAAGAAATTTTCGCCATCAAATGTTCTTCGTGCCACAAGATAGACGAGCGGTACGTGGGACCGGCGTTGGGAGAGATCGCCCAACAGCGATCGGCCACGTTCATCATGAACATGATCCTCAACCCGAAGGAAATGTACGAGCGGCACCCGGAGACGAAGGCTCTTCTGGCGGAGTATCTGTCCTTCATGCCGGATCAGAACGTAACGCCCGACGAGGCGCGGGCCATCGTGGAGTATCTGCGCTCGGCCGCCCCAGGCGATGCCGAGTAGTCGTCTTGGTCTATTGGCCTTTTTCCAATTCCATGCGTGACCGGATAACCGGTCGCCGGAGGGTTATCATGATTCGAACAACCAAGTTTGCGATGGGCCTAGCGGCCGGGGTCGTCACGCTGCTGGTGGCTGGGTGCGGTGGTGGCACTCCCATTGGTGGGAATGGTGACGCGGCGTCCGCCGTCTACGTCGCTCCCGGTGATTACGACGAGTTCTACTTCTTCACCTCCGGTGGTTTCAGCGGCCAACTCGGCGTTTATGGACTACCATCCGGGCGGCTGTTGAAGCAGGTCCCGATCTTCTCGCAGTGGGCCGAAAACGGTTGGGGCTACACCGAAGAGACCAAGGCCATGCTGGAGACGAGTTACGGTTTCGTGACGTGGGGCGACTCGCATAATCCGGAACTCTCGCAAACGGACGGCGTCATCGACGG
>JBDHMR010000001.1:0-21712 GCA_039656035.1 Gemmatimonadota bacterium | reverse complement strand
TGAGCCTGCGCCAGCCCGAGCACGGCTGCCGGGTGATCGGGGTTACGGCTGAGGGCCAACTGGTACATGGCCCGGGCGTCGGGGCCCTCGTATTTGCTCAGGAACAGGTCGCCGGCGGCGACTTGAGCGTCGAGGTCCGTGGAGTCGGCTGCGATCGCCTGGTCGTAGACGCGGAGCGCCTCGTGAAAGCGCCCGGGGTCGGTCCGTCCGAGGTGCTCCAGGGCGGTCGCCACCGCAGCCAGGTCCGCGGAGGATCTTACTTGGCCACCGTTGTACTGGGCCACGACCCAGTTGAGTCGATCTGTCCCCACGCGCCGTTCGCCCATTCGGATATCGATCTCGGCAATTCGTAGGTGCGCCAGGAGCGGTCCGGCGGCGCCCGACTCGGTCACCCGACGAAACTGCTGCATGGCTTGGTCGACTCGCCCCGTGGCCAGGAGGACCTCACCCAATAGCGTAGCAATTTCGAGGGCCTCGTCATCGAACGAGCCGCTCTTGCGCAGCAGCTCCTCCGCCTCCTGGTAGCGGCCCGTTTCCATCAACACGCGTCCCAACAAGAGGGCCGCTCCGGCGCTGGGCCGGCTTCGCATGACGTCGCCCAGGACCGATACTGCCACGTCGTATTCACCGGTCCGGTAGGCGTCATAGGCGTTGGCCACACGGTCCTGGGCGCCGACCGATGGCGAGCCGAAGGTAAGGAACGCGAGGAACAGGAGGAAGTTACGACGGATCATCAGCTTTCCTCGCGTTCGCGAATGGCGCGGTTGGTCATGGCCAGGTCAACCAGTAGCGCCTCCAGCTGATTCTCGTACTCGTCCTTCTCGATCGACGCCTTCCGCCGCCGCAGCTCGACGATGGCCTGTTCGAGGTGACCTTTGTCCCCATACAAACGTGCCAGTTCGGGATCGTCTGACGCCGCACCGGCAATGGTCGTTGTCGAGGTCCCGGTCAGGAGCAGCGTCGCCGCCAGCGCGCCGTCCTCGGCGTCCACGCCCGGCTCGGCGCTGCCGGTGCCGTCACCGTTGTCGTCCAGCATGGCGTGCTCGCTCAACAGCAGCTGGTCCTCGTCGTAGGCCCGTGAGACCTCCGAGCGAGCGTAGGTGAATGCCTCCAACACGGACAGGCGTTCGTCATTGTCGGCGTCCGCTTCATCGCCCACGAAAGCGGCTACGAAGAACTGGCCGAACACCGATTGGTTTCGCTCCATTCCACTCTTGGTGGCCGTGATGATGATCCGGTTGGGTGCCGACAGAATTTTTACGAACTCTCCACTGGCGCTGCTCAGGTTGGCGAAGACGATCGGCCGGTCGCCGAAGGCGTCGAGCGCCACGGCGAATTCGCGGGCGGTCATGTCGGGTCCGGGGAGGTTGAGCTTGGATACGCCGTTGCGGTAACTGCCGTGGCCGATCACCACGATGAACACCAGGTCGCCGGCAGGGGTAGTTGCAGCAAGGCGGTTAAGTGTGGAGTGGACGTTCTCCTTGGTGGAGCGGGCGGTGGTGCGCGCCGGATCGCGTTCCGGATCGGCTGCAAGGTAGACGACGCTGCTGTCGGGCAGGCCATACCGGCCGGTGGCTGCGTCCATCAGTGTTGCGGCCCAGGTGTGAAACCGCTCGTCATAGCGGGCCTCACCACCGATACCGGTTATCACCACCAATACCGTCTGGCCCAGCAGTGGTGCGGGCACCATCAGGGCAACGAGTATCAAGATGGTGCGCCTCACGCCAATCCCCTCCGGCGTCGCACGCCCCACTCGGCGCCAACCAGACCGAGTATCAGTATCAGGACCACCGGCATATCCCACAGTTCATGAATTTCGACGATGGTGTTGCCGCTGTCGGTGAACCGCGCGTCCTCGGCCAGTCCAGCCATGGTGGACGTGGTATAGAACCGACCGCCGGTTTCGTCGGCGATGCGCCGGAGGAGCTGGGCGTTCATTTCCGCGCCGAAGAACTCGGTGGTCAGGTCGGAAGTACTGATTTCGGTGTCATCGCTGCCGAGTGAATGTCCAGCGTGTTCCGCCTCGACACGGATCAGGTGCTTTCCCGTTTTGGTGGGGACGAACGTGGTCCGGTATTCACCATCTTCTTCCACTGTCCACTCGAGCGGCACGAGTGTTTCCGCGCCCGTCGGGTCGGTGATGGTGGCGGTCACCGCGGCACCGTTGATTCCCAGATAGCTCGAATCCCGAACTTCGGCTGTTATCGTGACCGGCTCGCCTGGAGCGAACCGGTTCTTGGACGTTTCCACGGCCACGTGTTCCGGCACGGTGCTAACCAGCCAGCGAGTCATCTGGCGCCAAAGGCGTTCGTGAGTCATGTCCTCGAGTGGCACGTCGGCGTGCATCTGCCACAGCCAGGAATCCTGGACCGTGAAGGCAATGACCCGCCCGCGGCCGTAATGGTGGCTGGCCAGCACAACGAGTTCTTCCCCTCCGTCTGCGGAAGCGCCGGTGAGCAAGATGGTAGCGCCCGGTTTGACCCGATGGATCGGGTTGGGCGTCGTGAGCGGCGGCAGAGTGTTCCACCGTTCGGTCGACGCCTCGACCGTCGACTCCAACTGTATGGCCGCGTGGGCCAGGCCGTTTCGCGTGGGGCTCACCTGGATCTCTGCCATGAAGGCCGGATCGCTAAGGGTGGGGTCTTCCAGCACGACCGGGAGCACGTTTTCCAAGGGTGTGCCGGCGTAGCCGCCTTCCGCAAAACTCTCGCGACCGCCGAGGAACATCAGGCCGCCGCCGCGCTGACTGACGAACTCCTCCATGATCTGAAGTTGGTTGTGGGTGAAGTAACTCGCCTCGACACTCCCGAGAATGAGCCCCCGATAGGCGAACAGCTCCTCTCGGGTGGTGGGAAACCCGGCCGTCAGTTCCAGCGAATCTGTGACGCCCAGCCGGAGGTACTTGTTCTCCGCCGTGCGCTGGAGGACCACCAGCTGGATGTTCTCGTCGTCGGCAATGGCCTTGCGGAGAAACTTCACTTCCCAACGCGGTTCCCCTTCGAAGTAGAGGATCTTCTCGCGGTCATCGGCAACGGAGACGAGGATATTACGGGCGTTGTTTTCCTTCACGCGCTCGTCGGCCAGCGGCTCCACGTAGAAACGGTAGTCGCGCGGCCCCGCCGTCTCTGCCATGAGGTTGATGCGGACGGTTGTGCCTTCCTGCCCACGGGCGAATGTGACCGTTTCGGTGGCGGCGATGGTGCCCTCTTCTTCAGCGATGATGGTGACGGTCCGGCCGCCATAGCCGCGTTGCCTGACCATGACGTCCACGGCAAAGGCCGACCCCTTGAGTACCTTGGCCGGCGCTTCGACTCGAGTCACTTCGATGTCTCGGCTGAATCGCTCTTCGCCGAGCCCGACGGTGTAGACGGGAATGCCCCGGGACTTGAGGTGGAGTAGAGGATCGGTGAGCGCCGCGTGGGCGTTGTCGGCGCCGTCAGTGACGAGTACCGCTCCCGCCAGAGGAACCCCGGTGAGGTCCTGCCGCACGTAATCGAGGGCGGCGCCGATGTCCGTGGCCCTGCCGTCGAACGCGGGCGGCTGGGATGGGTCCATCCGGGCGGCGATGTCTGAGAAGCGGTAGTACCTGATGGTGAACCGGTCTTGCAACCCGGCCAGTAGTTCGCTCGACTCGGCGGTGAACGCTTCGAGCGCCTGGGTGCCGCGAGTGGTGGCCCCATCGTCTACCAACCGCATGCTGCGGGAATCATCGATCAGGACGGCGAGGAAGTTCTCGCCCGGAACCACGGTGGAGATGGTGAGGGCAGGCCGGAGCAGCGCCAACAGCAACAGTGCCAATATCAGCGTTCTGATTCCGGTCAGCACCACGACTGTGATCCCGCCCACGCGAGTGCGTTGGCGGTGATACATGGTGGCCAGCAACAAGGCGGCAGCCAGTGCCGAGAGTATCAGCACCATGGTCCAGGGCGTCTCGAATACCAGTTGCCCGCGCTCGAAGACGACGGGCCGGTACTTGAACAAGAACGTGAACAACGATTCCGGCACGGTTTCCTCAGTGACTCATCGCGTACACGATGAGGTTGACGCCCAATTGGTAGGCGAAATTAGAATAGCGGAGTGGGTAGTAAGGATCTTCGGCCCACTCCCAGGCGTCGCCCAGGTCGCTGTTCCACACTATGGCGACCAGGATGCGCCCCTCCTCATTCATTATGCCCCGGAAGGCCGGAGTAAAGCCATCCTTTTCCCAAGTGGGCCCTCCCGAGCGCCCCTGTCCGACGTTGGGCACCTGCACGATTTCATCGAGATCGTAGAACACGTGGAGGACCGGATGATCGAGCGGGATGTCCTCGATGGCATACTCGGGGAGCACGGCGCGTATCTGCCGCTCGAAATTGAACCACTCCCGACTCCCCCAGAAATCATCGACCACCAGAAAGCCGCCGGCCAGGAGGTACTCGCGCAGGCCTTGGCGCTCCGCCTCCGTGAGCGACATGTAGCCGACCTCGACGGCGTAGAGGACGGGGAATTCCCTGAGTGCGGGATCGTCGAGCCTGATGGGATGTTCGGCGCCAGAGGCGTCAATGTTGGTGAGTCTCTTCAGCCCGATCATGAACTGCCGGTCAGCCTTGGGGTAGTCGATGCTCCAAGAGGGGAATCGCTGCCGGATGTCGCTGTAGATGGCCCGCGTGAAGTAGAGCTCGCGCGGCACACTGTCGATCAGTGGGGGGGCTAGCATGGCCGAAGGATCGACCAGGCGGTTCTGCCCCTCCACGGGCGTTGCTACCGCGCCGAGGGACAGTATTCCTGCCAGGATTGCCGTGAGCGTCAGGGCGCCAGTCGGCTCATCTCTCAACGCCAAATCCGGTCCGGGGTTCATGCTGCCGGCCACACGGATTGCGGCGGGCGCTGTATCCTTGTAATACGCATTATCATGTGTTCAGGTTGCGACGGTCGCGGGACCGGGAATTCGATCTCCCAGGTTCCATGGGACAGTAAACGGTTCAAAATGGGACGTAAACCCGAACATGACGATCATCACTTGGCGGATATCCGCCAGGCAATACGGGCTGGAGGGTCTCTAGGATGAAACGTCGCACGTTCGTTCAGGCATCATCAGCGCTGGGCCTGACAGCGCTCCCCGGATGGACCCGAAGCCCGCTCTGGTCCGGCCGTCCGCCGGCGGCGTCGCTTCTCCTGAAGGGCGGCTTGGTATACGACGGCACCGGATCGCCCCCGGTGGAAGCTGACGTCGCCGTTGCCGGTGATCGCGTATCCGGCATCGGTCGGGACCTTTCGGAAGCAGGCGCCGAAGTGATCGACGTCCGCGGCATGGCCGTGGCGCCGGGGTTCATCGACATCCACTCACACACCGACCGGGAGTTGCTGGTCAATCCCCGGGCCGAAAGCAAGATCCGCCAAGGGGTCACTACGGAGATCGTCGGTCAGGACGGGTCGTCGCTCGGCCCTTGGCGTGACACGCGCGCTCGGGAAGACAGTGAACGGATCGTCGACATCGCCGGCTTCTACCAGCGACTCGAGCGTGATGGCACAGCCGTCAACATCGCCAGCATGATTGGGGCGGGAACGGTCCGCGGCCTGGTCATCGGCCAGGACGACCGTCCGGCTACCACCGAGGAGCTGGCTCAGATGGTGGCCCTGGTGGCGGAGGCGGTTGAGCAGGGAGTTTGTGGTCTCTCGAGCGGCCTGGAGTATGTGCCGAGCGGCTTTGCCGATCTCGATGAGCTAGTAGCGTTGGCGGAACCCCTGCGGGGGACCGGTCTCCCCTACGCCAGCCATATGCGCAACGAAGACGACCAGTTGATGGCGGCCATCGAGGAGGCTCTGGCGGTAGGCCAGCGAGCCGGAGTGCCGGTGCACGTCTCGCACCTCAAGGCTCAGGGGCAGCGCAACTGTCAGGGGCAGAGTAACTGGTGGAAAGCCGAGCCGGTTCTCCATACCCTTGAACGCGCGGCGGAGGACGGTCAGGAAGTTACCTTCGACCGCTATCCCTATGTGGCCTACAGCACGGGACTCACCTCCCTGTTTCCGTTATGGTCGAGAGATGGTGGCACCGACGCATTCCTGGCCCGGCTCGACGACCCCGCCCTGCAGGACGATATCGAGAAGGCCGTTCGGGGAAAGGTCGCCGAGCTCGGCAGTTGGGACTCCGTGCAAATGACCTCGGCCGCCGGCGAAGGACTCGAGTGGATCAGTGGCAGGAAAGTGGGATCCCTTGCTCAGGAGCTCGACAAGGATCCGTACGTGTTGTTGCTGGAGATCATTCGTCAGGGGCGGGCAAGCATCGGCATGGTGGGTTTCGGGATGAGCGAAGAGAACACGGCCATGATCCTGGCACATCCTCTGGGGATGATCTGCTCCGACGGTTCGGCACGCGCCACCTATGGACCGCTCTCGGAAGGGATGCCCCACCCTCGGAATTACGGTTCGTTCCCCAGGGTGTTGGGATACTATTGTCGTGACCAGCGCCTCATGCCCCTCGAGCTCGGCATCCACAAGATGACCGGCATGCCCGCTCGAAGACTCCAGCTCGAGCACCGCGGTCAGGTTACCGTCGGTTCATTTGCCGACCTGGTAGTGTTCGACCCGGCGACAGTAGCAGACCAGGCTACCTTCACCGACCCCCATCAGTATCCAGTCGGCATCGACCTAGTGTTGGTGAACGGCGAGGTCGTGATCCGGGATGGGGAGCATACCGGGGCTCTGCCGGGAAGACCGTTGAGGGTTTGACGGGAACTTTGGTCGTCGAAAAGGGGTTGTTTCGGGCGGTAGGGGCGGTACCAAGCTCCCGACGCACCACGCACCACGCACCACCCACCACCCACGAGCCACTATTGATCATGACACTTGGCAAGATTTTTCTCTCAGGTTTCGGCGGACTTACCGCGTCCTTTGCATCGATGCTGTGTTGCACCGGGCCGTTGGTGATGGCCAGCATGGGACTCTCCGGGGCCGGCCTGGCCGTGATGCGTCCGTATCGTCCGATCTTCCTGGTCATTACCGGGGTGTTTCTCTGGTTGGCGTATCGCCAGATGGAAAAAGAGGATTCCTGCGACTCCGACAAACCGTGTGCCGACCCGCGAAAGCGCCGTCGGATGAGGTGGGCGTTGTGGGGTATGACGGGGATTGCGTTTGTATTTGCTACTAGTCCGCGGTGGGCGGGGTGGGTGTTTTGATGGGCGGTCTGACCGCCTGACCGTCAAGTGTCCGACCGCCGGTCCGCCTGATCCCCTGTCCGCAGCGCGCTTATGAGATCCTCGCCTGCTACCTTCCAGCGCGCGCGCGCCGCCGTCCTCACCCACGGCCGCAACCCCACCGCCTACCAGATCCTCAATCCCGGCATTGAGCTTTGGCTCGCGGCGAAAGGCGATTCAGTCGTCGGCTACGTCGACCGCCCTGCTGTCCGCGTGGTTGCCGGGAATCCGGTCTGCCCGGTCGAACGGTTGGCTGAGGTGTCGGCCGAGTTTGAAGTCGCCACGGCAAGGGCCGGACGTCGGGTGTGCTATCTCGGAGCGGATGAAGAACTGGATCGCGTTTGTCGAGATTCGTCTCTGCATTCCCGGATCGTGGTCGGGGCACAGCCGGTGGTCAATCCACAGCACTGGCCGCACACGGTGCGAGAGCATGGCTCGCTCCGGGCCCAACTCAACCGGGCACGGAACAAGTCCGTCGAGGTAGAGGAATGGTTCGCCGAGCACGCCACCGACCATCCCCAATTGCGGCGCTGCCTCGAGGAATGGTTGAATGCCCGGGGCCTGCCCCCGCTCCATTTCCTGGTTGAGCCCGATACACTGGGTAATCTCCAGGATCGCTGCGTCTTCGTGGCGCAGCGCGATGGACGAGTCGTAGGCTTCCTGGTGGCGTCTCCTGTCGGTCGCCGCGGATGGCACATCGAACAAATGATCCGCGGCAGGGACGCGCCCAACGGGACGATGGAGTTGCTGACGGACGCGGCCATGCGCCGGTTCGCCTCGGGTCGGGACACCTACGTGGCGCTCGGCGCGGCGCCTCTCTCCGACCGGGCGGCTGATGGGGCCCTAACTCCGCCGTTGATCCGCAGCTTGTTGGCGTGGCAACGAGCCCACGCTCGGCGGTTCTACAATTTCGAAGGGCTCGAGCATTTCAAGGCCAAGTTCTGGCCCGACACATGGGAACCCGTACTGGCCATCTCGGGTGAGCGAAAATTCTCGGTGGGGACGCTGTACGCCATCGCCGGGGCTTACTCCGGCAGATCACCGATGGTCATGCTGTTCCCGGCTCTGGGCCGGGCTCTGATGCAGGAGTTCCGATGGATTGCTGGACGGTGAGCGGGGGATGTGCGTACCAGTGGTCGATGTTAGCTAGGAGCCGGGCGTTCCCTCCGCCCACCGGCTGGCGGCCATCGGTACCAGGCCCCACTGAACGAACCGGACGCCGCCGCTGTACGCGCGGGCGAGCCAATGGCGATAGTGGATGGCGGTGCTGATGGTGAGATACTGCTGCCCGCCGACCTCGTCCAGTGAATAGGCAACATGATACTGAAGGGCGGGTAACCGTCCACCATAGACGATCTCCGACGGGCCGGTCCCGCTGATTCTCATGCGGCGCGCGAACTCCGGTCTGCGCAGTGTCGCTAGGGACGGGAAGTCCAGCGATGACACGGGAACCCGGACCGCTCTGGTGTAGTCGGCATCGGCGGCCACGGTATTGATCAGGCTCGCCGGCGGAACCACCACGGTTTCCACGCCGCGCGATTGGGCCACCATACCCAGCGCGATAGCCAAGTTGAACGCCAGCACGACGATCGTCAGCAGGACGAGAGGAACGATTTTCTGCAGCGTCATGTGTAGGTTGCCTGCCTAGTCTTGCACCGGCGGTGACTGGTGGTCATCGGAACAGTGTGGTATCGATCCGTGGGATATCGCCGGCTGCAAATTAGGGACGCTTCAGTCTCGTTGGCAATCGCCTGCGTCCTCTTTCATCGGCGACCGGTCGGTCGGGAGCGGCGATGTGCTTGCGCAGGGGGACGCAGCCCCCGCGCGTGGGCGCCGCCTCGCTGCGTCTAGCGTACTCGAACGACCCCGAGCGGCGTGGCCCCGGAGGCCAGCACGTCTTCCGAGGTTGCCAGCGGGACATGGCTCTCCCACCAGGCATCGGCCCGCGCAGGGGTCCATGCGTCGGTGACGAGGTCGGTCAGCTGGGCCTGCACTTCAGCAACCGATTGCGGGCGGTCGTCCGGACGCTTCTCCAGACAGTCGAGGATCAGCTGGTCCATGGCAGGTGGAATCTCCACTTCGGCCCTGCGCGACGGCACCACCGGCTTGGATGTTATGTGATCGGCAATAGTGGCCATCGGGCTGTTGTTGCCGAACACCTGGTGCCCGGTGACCAGCCAGTACAGGACGCATCCCAACGCATAGATGTCGGTCCGATGATCGACCTGTGACACATCGGTTGCCTGCTCCGGGGCCATGTACGCAGGAGTCCCGGTGATGATCTCCCCGGTCAGTTGGGTGTTGCGGTCCGCCGCCTCGAGGGTCTTCACCAATCCGAAATCCAACACCTTTACGAAGTCGTGCTGCCGGCCGATCCGGCAGGCGAGCATGTTGGCCGGTTTCACGTCCCGGTGGATCAGGCCCACGTCATGAGCTTCCTGCAGTGAATCACAAGCCTGCGACAGGAGGAACACCGCACGTGCCGGTTCCACCGGACCGAAGCGGTCCACCAGCGAATCCAGATCGATGCCGTTGAGCAATTCCATGGCGTAGTAGAAGGATCCGTTGACGGTCGTTCCGAAGTCGTACACCACGACGGTGTGCGGTGAAGTGAGTCTGGCCGTGGCCTTGGCCTCCCGCTCGAAGCGTTTGATGGCCGTCGTGCGGCTCTCCTCACTGGCACCGAGTATTTCGGGCCGGATCAGTTTGATGGCCGACGGCCGTGCCAGCATGCGATGTCTGGCGGCCCAGACCTCGCCCATGCCGCCGTGGCTCAGACGCTGAAGCAGGTGATAGCTGCCGACGTCGCGCGCGCGTTGGAGGCGGGCGCCGAAGCGGGCGACGTTGCGCGATACCATGTAAGCGATGGCCGCGCAGACATAAGTGGTGAAGAGAAAAAACCCGCCGACTTCCATGGGGCTCGCGTCTGGAGGCGGCTGTCCAGCTGCAACGGACAACAGGATGACCACCGGACCGGCTGAAGCGGCCGCCAGCGACGCGGCAAGAATCCGCCTCGGGGTATTGGGCGCCACCAGCGGGAAGCCGATGATCCAGACGCATTCCCACGGAATGCCCACGAAGCCGGTCATCAGTGATGCGTCGTCCAGTACCGGGAACACGCCCCAGAACTCACTCGCAGCAATGCCGAGGGCTCCCACGACTTCGAAGGCCAAGCCCAAATTGAGGATGCGCGCTGCGGGAACGTCCTGACGCTTGGAGTAGACGAACACCGCCACTCCCATGACGATGGACGCCGCGGCGATGCCGCCCCTGATATTGACGAGCCCTGTCGCCTGGCCCATGGCGAGGCGGGTCACGAAGTAGACCAGGAAGAACCCGACTGCGTACAACATTCCCACCCAGCCCAAGCGCCGGGCGGCATCGCTCAGCATGTCGTCCGGCATCCCACTCAGGCTCTTGGGGATGGTTCCCCGCGAGATTGTGGCGGGACGCTCGTTGGGTACAGTCAGTGGAGTCGCCATCTTGCACCGCTTATCGAGAGGCTCCCGGGTGTAAGTCTGTACTTAAGTACTGCTAGGGAGCACTCTTACCATATATACCGCCGCCGATTGGTCGGGCAAGCGGGACCAGCTCACTCGGGAATCGAGCTCTTGACCGGGGCTGAAACCACCCGTATATAGTCAACGTAGTTTACTAAACTTAGCTACCATAAGCCGGAGAAGACGATGGCGAGGGAGTCGCTGGGTGAATTCGAACAACTGGTCCTGCTGGCCATTCTGCAGTTGAGTGATGAGGCGTATGGCGTGTCCATCGTGGAAGAGATCGAGCGGAGGACAGGCCGCACGGTCTCTCGGCCGGCGGTGTACATCGCCCTGCGACGGATGGGGAACAAGGGGCTGGTATCCTCGACCCTGGCCCAACCGACACCGGAGCCCGGTGGCAGGGCCAAGCGATACTACCGGGTCCAGAAGGCCGGACTGGATCTGCTGGCCGATTCCCGTCGGGACCTTCTCAACATGTGGGACGGACTGAGCCCCGTGCTCGACGGCCGCTGACATGGTCGGCGCAACGCCTCCAACCTCCGCGGTTTGGTTGCTCCGAAGAACCATCCCGGCCGATCAGACGGACGAGATCCTGGGCGACCTGGCCGAGGTGTTCGCTCGCCGGACCGACACGGGTCTCGATGGACGGTGGTGGTACTGGCGCCAAGCCTCGGCGTTCGTACTCCGGTATTTCCCCGAGCGCATTGCCGAGCGAATGGGTCATCGACCCAGCATGTACTGGCGGCCCAGTCGCCCTAACCGAAATCGGAAGGCCAGTGTCATGGAACAGTTCACTCAAGACCTTCGGCTGGCAGCGCGTGGCCTGCTTCGCGAGCGAGGTTTCAGCGCCATGGTGATTCTCACCCTCGCCTTGGGCATTGGGGCAACGACAGCCGTGTTCAGCGTGGTGAACGGGCTGTTGCTGAAACCCTTGCCGGTCCACGAAGCTGGGCGTGTCGTGATGGTGTGGGAAAACGACCGCGTCACCGGGACGGAGCGAGAGTACGCCTCGGTTCCGGACTACTACGATTTCCTCGAATTGAACACCGTTTTCGATGACATGGCGATGTACGCCACATCGTCGCTCAACTTCACCAATCCCGGCCTGGATCCACAACGATTGCAAGCAGAACAAATCTCTCACAGTTGGGACGAGTTGTTGGGTGTTCGGTTGGTGATGGGACGGGGGATCACCCGCGAGGAGGACCAACCCGGTGGTCCACTTGTGGCGATGATCAGTGAGGGCTTGTGGATCAGGTCGTTCGCGACCAGTCCCGACATCCTGGGAACCACGATCACGCTGAACGACCAGTCCCACACAATTGTCGGGGTCGTTGGCAAGGAGGTCTCGCTCACGATCCCCCCGACGGATGTCTGGGTGCCCCTGCAACTGGGCCCCACTTCCACTCACCGGGCCCGGCATAACGTGGGACAAATTGCCCGCCTCAAGGCCGGCGTAACAGTGGCGCAGGCGCAGGAAGAGATGACCAGGCTGGCAACGCAACTCGAAGACATGTATCCCGAGAACGCCGCCCGCGGCGCCTTCGTCGAACCAATCAGCGAAGTCATGCGGGGCCCGATACGCCCGGCCCTGCTGGTCCTCTTCGGCGCGGTCCTGGCCGTGCTGCTCATCGCCTGTGCCAACGTGGCCAATCTGTTGTTGGCACGCGGATCACGGCGCGCCACCGAAGTGGCGGTCCACGCAGCGTTGGGCGCCACACCCAGCCGGATGTTTCAGCGTTTCCTGGCGGAGAGCTTGGTGCTCATCGGTGCTTCCTGGGTCATCGGAATTGGCCTGGCGTTCATCGGTCTCCGCGCCATACTCGGCCTGGCACCGGCCGCGCTGACGTCGCTCGGCGGGGTCACGCCCGACTTTCTGGTGCTGAGCTTGACCCTGGGAGTCAGCGGCGCCATCGCTTTCGGCTTTGGACTACTACCCGCCTGGCAGGGCCGACGGCTCGATCTCCAGGCCAACTTGAAAGAGGGCCGGCGTCAAGGCGGCTCGGCGTCGATCGAGCGGATGCGCTTTCAACGATTCCTGGTTGTGGGTCAGATGGCGGTAGCCTTCGTGCTCCTCATCGGGTCCGCGCTGTTGATCAACAGTTTCTGGCGTCTCAGCCGGGTGGATCCTGGGTTCGCCACCAGCAACGTGCTACGGGTGAGCCTGCTGCTACCCGAATCGAGGTATCCCAGAGATTTCCAGGTGTATCCTCGGTGGCCCGAGGTGCACCAGTTCAACGAGCGGCTGTTACGGACGTTGAGCGACATCCCGGGAATTCAGGATGTGGCGCTGGCCGTCAGCCACCCGCTCGATGGTGGATTCACCAACTCGTTCCGGATTACCGGGCGTGAGTCGGAAGCGGCGTCACAGCCCGAGATGCCTACGCGGCTGGTGAGCCCCGACTACTTCAGGACGATGAGCGTTCCGCTCGTGGCCGGCCGGGGGTTCGAAGATCGCGACCACGCGGAGAGCCCGCTGGTCATGCTGATCAACCAGGCAGCGGCCGATCGTTTCTTCCCCGATGACGATGCCATCGGGTCCCGTATCACCTTCTGGGGCATGGAGCGTGAGGTTGTCGGAATCGTGGGCAACGAGCGATTCTATGGCCTGGCAGAAGATACGCCGGCCGCCATGTACGGCTCCACCAGCCAGGCGCCACCGGTTGGGGGGGAGGTCCTGCTAGTGAGGACCGCGGGTGATCCGCTGCTGGTCGTCAACGCGGTGCGGCAGGCCATCTGGGAGCAGGACGCCGATCTGGCCATTTTCAACGTCGCCACTCTCGACGAAACCCTGGCGGAATCACTGGCCACAGAGCGGTTCACCACGGTCCTGCTGTTGGTGTTCGGCGGTGTGGCGCTCATCCTGGCCCTGGTGGGTGTCTACGGTGTCCTTGCCTACCTGGTGGCCCGTCGGCGGCACGAAATCGGAGTGCGGCTCGCCATCGGTGCCTCAAGCGAGGAGATAGTCCGCATGGTGTTGCGTCAGGGGATGGTGCTCGCGCTGGTCGGGATGTTTCTCGGGGTCACCGGCGCTGTGGCGCTCTCCGGTTCACTCCGAAGTCTGCTGTTCGAGATATCGCCGCTGGATCCCGCTACCTATGTCATGGCGGCGACAGGTCTGGTCGTTGCTGCCGGCATGGCATGCCTGATGCCGGCGCTTCGGGCCAGTCGCGTCGATCCGGTTGAGGCGATGAGAACTGAGTGAGAAAAGCGGGGGCAGGAGGAAGCGGGGGCAGCGGGAGCAGCGGGGGCAGTGGATGGAGGCAGGATTCAGAGAAACGTTTGCTTCGTCATTCGATACCAGGCCACGGTGTACCCTTTCTCTGGGCGAGTGCCTTGGTAGGACATTCCGAGGTTTTCCGCGACACGGCGGGACGGGGTGTTCTCGGGGTACATCACGGCTACGATCTCGTCTAGGGCCTTAGTCTCGAAGCCGTAGTGCAGCATTCCTGTGGCCGCCTCGTAGGCGATACCACGCCCGCGATAGCGCTGGTCTAGTAGCCACCCGATCTCGACTTCGTCGTCCCCCAGTGGTTTGAGGACGATGTGCCCGGCCAGCGTATTGTCGGCCTTCAATTCCACTGCGAAGAATCCATACCCTGGATGCGCGTCATAGTAGGTACCTGTGCGGGTGAGGCAGGCTATGGCGCTGGGTCTGTCATGAACCCACGCCTTTCCGCTACCGAGAAAACGGGTCGCGTCGGCGTCGCCCCAGAAAGGAATGACTGCTGCTGCGTCCGTCAGGTCGAACGGGCGGATCACGAGACGAGGAGTTTCGAAAAGCGCCCGCCGACCCCTCTGTCTGCTATCCACACTCCCGCTCCACCGTATAGACGATTCCGGCAATCTTCCACTGGCCGTCAATCCTGACCAGGCTGAAAGCGTCTACGCCGCAGTGGCTGAACTCCCCGTTTACGTGAAACTCATACGGAGTCCACACCACCGCGATTCCCTCATGAACCATGACTTGGGGATCCGACATCCTCTCCTGCAGGTCATCGGCGGTCGTGGCAAGCTGCTCCACGTATTCCCGATTGGTTGAGCCCCGCATCTTGGTGCCGCCGTCATCTTCACGGACACTGAAGTAGGTGGCGTCCATGATGAGAATCTGTCGAGCCGCGGCGGTATCCTTGGCGGTCATGGAGTCGAAGAACCGCTGCACGGTGGCTAGTACTTCTTCCTCCTGGGCACCTGCCTGCTCCGGGGTGGCCAACGACATCAAGACCCCGACGACGGCTATCCCAATGAATCGCAACCGCATGGGTAACTCCCTTGGAAATAAGTAATCAACGGCATGAGGCGCGTCGAGCAACAGCGGTCGAATATGGTTCACGGGCGGCCTCTCAGCTAGTTGGAACTGTCGGGTAACCGGATCATGACCCAGCCGAAGGCTTCCACCCCTACTCGAATAGAACGGCGCCTTGTGAAACAGGTTTGGATCGATCGACGTATCGCCAGGAAGCGGTATGGTGTCGCTCCCGACCTGTCTCAAGATCTCCACTACCTATGAGGCCAATTTGGTGACCGTTCTAGCACCCGTTCTACTCATGGCCGCCGCCAACTTGGTGGCGGCTTCCGACTCGACAGAAGTAATCGCCGCCCGTTATCTCGACCTGACGTTTTCCCAACAATACGATGCTCTCGAGGACGTCTACGCCGAGGACGTTTACTTCGTCGATCCCACCGGCGACGTGTGGAATGGCCCCGGATCGAAGGGGGTTCACGGAGCGGAAAAGCTGATAGCCCTGCAGAAATCGTGGGGGCTTACCAGCGCCGATTTCGCCATCGACGAACAATTCTCTGTCGGCGAGTACGCTCTGTTCCGTGGTCAGCTCACGTGGACAACGAGAGCCAACCCGGATGGTGTTACCACCGACTTCATGACGGTCATCCGGGTGGTGGACGGCAAGGTGGCGGAACGCCACGACTATGGGAATTACCTACGGGCATTTGGCGGCTCGATGTCCGACGTCATCCACGCCAATGCGAAAACGTCAGAAGATGTCGGCGGCAAATACTTCCAGGCGTATCTCGACCAACGGCACGGCGTCATGGAACAGCTGTACGATCCCGAGGCGTCGTTCCAGGATCCTACCGCCGCATACTTTGGTGGCCCGTCTTCAACGCTCTATCAAGGTCGCGACAGTGTGGTCATGATGATGGACCGGGTGTTCCAGTCCATCAGCCATTTCACGTTCGATGTGACGGATGCCTGGTTCTCGAACCACCACGCGGTGTTCATGGGAACCACGCGCTTCACGCTCCTCGCGGCGGCAGCCGGTACACCCAAGGACGTGACGTTCGAGCACTCGGCGGTGTTCGTCATCACAGTGGTGGATGGCCGAGTGGTGGCCCATCGTGATTTTGTGAACTACTCCACCTTCCGGGATCAGCTGGAGGCTGCCGGTGGTTGAGGCTCGGCTACCATGCCATGATGGAGAGCGCCAAGCCCAGCGAAGCGTAGGACAGGTCTACGTCGGGGAGGGTGCGGGGAGGTAGCGGGGTGGTACCCGTAGGAGAGACGTCGTACGCCGTCACATCGACGTCGTGGATCGAACTGTTGTACTCGCCGAAGATCAGCAAGCTGCTGTGCGGGAAGATATGCGCCCGAATCCCCAGGCGAGTGGCCCATCCAAAACCACTTTGAGGGGTGAATACCGCCAGGGGCGTCTCGGTCCCCAACTGATCCTCAAACGCCGGGTCAACTTCCAGAATCACCGCAGCGTCTGCCCCGGACGACCATCCCACCGTGAGCTTGCCCGTGAACGAAAACGTCCGTCCCAGCGGGAAGTCGACGTATGGACCGAAGAATATCGATTGGGTTCCCATGGAAGTGGCGATTACGTCATCGGCCACCAGGCCTGCGCTTGGGGGCAACAGCACGTTTTCGGCGTTCAGGGGAAAGCTCGATAACGACCATTCTCCGCCGAACCCCAGGTGCATCCAGGGGAAGTAGGCACCCTCCACGCCAAACTGAGAGCCATCCTCCCCAAAGAGCCCGTTCTCCTGGCTGCCCAAGTTGCCGGTCAGGTTGGCCATGCCCCCCTTGATATCGACGAAATGGGGGCGCCGGTCTTGCGGGCCCGATCCGGGTGGCGGCAGCGTATTCTCACCGCGGCCATCGGCGAAGTGGTTGACTATGGCGTAGCCGAGCCGAGTGCCCAGCATACCAATCCCGGCACCCACTAGAACGTCCGATATCCAGTGCCGGTCGTTGAGGATCCGCAGCATGCCGGTGATCGACGCTACGGCATAGCCGGCGACCGGGTAGAGCCTGTTGCGGTGGCCGTACTCTTCTTCCAGGAAGACCGCCGACGAAAAGGCCGCAGCGGAGTGACCGGACGGAAAGGAAGTGTCACTCGAGCCGTCTGGCCTGAGGACGTTCGTGGTCCCCTTGAGCAGAAATACGACGGGCAAGTACACCGCCGACCCAACCAAATAGGAGATAGTGGCGCGGCCCACCGTGTGTCGTCCCGGGACTCCGCCGATGTTGAGGCCATAGACCGCCATTGTAGGGAGGAACCGGGTGAGATCGTCGAAGTTGGTATTGAATCCGGCAAAGTTTTCCTGCCGGAAGTCTCGTACGTCCCCTCGACTGAGGAATCCGTCATCACGATACGTCAGGAGGCCGGCGCCGATGAGGATCGCCGGTGCGATGCTCATGCGAAAGGCGTCGCTGTCGGTCCAGGATCGTTTGGTGGTATCCTGGCGAACCCATCCGGAGATGAGCGTCGTTTCGTGAGGAGCCACTCTTGCCGACTGGCTGAGATTGAGACGCTGCCCCTCGAGGGAAGCAGCGGCGCCGAATCCCAACACGATCAGTGCGACTCCGAGATGACGCAGACGCCCGGGACGAGCGGCCATGGACAGGCTCATGGCGAACACCTGGTGACGGTTAGTCCGAGGCGGATTTTCGCAACTCCCGCGCGACCCATTGCAACCTAGCCCAGACCAAAGCGCCGTGGAAGAACGAGCCCGAGGTGACGGTGATGGGACTCTCGAGAGTTTCCGTGGGAGCCAACAGTCCGGTGAGGGTCACTTGGGTAATCGGTCCCATGCCGATTAGTTGAGCTTGGTACCGGGAGAAGGCGATCTGCGATTCCCGTCCCATCCTCTCTGTTCTCGAAAGGACGAGGCCCTGATCGGCCGACGCGACGGCTACTTCGATGTCGGCCTTGGCAAAGGCCTGTAGCACCAGGGTAAACGCTGAGTCAGCCTGGTGCTGCAAGTCGACCACTATGGTCGAGTCACGCGCTTGGGCAGCGAGCGAGATCGGCGCCGTGACGGTAGCCAGGAATACGGCGCACGTGAGAGTGAGGACGCCTCTTGCCACTATCGACTCCTCGCCCGTCTCCACTTGAGCCACACCAAGCCATACAGCAGTCCATTGATCGCCACGACCACGGCGCCCAGAGTGAACTGCATGGTTCTCGTGAGACCGGACGGGTAGAGCAGCGGCAGGAGGTAGTGCTCTATAAACCCGCCGGCGTATCCAGCTTGCCCGCCGAGGCTTCTCAGCCGGTTCTCCAATGGCGTCAGCGGACAGATCCAGCCCTGGAATTCAATGAGCGCTCCCCATATAGCGGCCGGCAAGTGGAGGAAGATCACCCGTGGCCAGCGGAGAGCCAGTAGCGCGCCGAACACGACGAAAAGTACGAACGTGAAGTGCGTGAGGACTACGAGGTCGGCGGCGAAGCGGAAAAGCACGGGCTGATAGGCGGTCAGGGGGACAGGCGGTCAGGCGGTCCTTCCTGGCGCTGAGTCCGTTGGACTTGAGGAGGAGTTACGCTACGGACCAGGTCCGGGCTTTGCGAATCAGGTCGTTCAGCGACACGTCGGTCCGGGCTTCACCCAGTGCGGCAACCTGCACTTCGTAGCTGTCTAGAGGGTCGTTGTACAGCACGCCGATGACCTCGGGGAACGCCGGAGGGGTGAGGGTGCCCAGGAGGCCGGCCAAGGTCCTGTTGGTTTGGTCGTGTACCAGGATGTCGTCTTCGGTGATGCCGTTCTCGCCGACGACAACGGCCTCGACATCGAGAGCACCTGGCTTGAGACGGATACCACGTTTGCCGTCCTCGCCGTACCGGAGGGGCTTGCCGTTTTCCACGTGCAACTGAGTGTCCTGCGCGTGGGCCCGGTCGGTGAAATCGTGAAACACGTCGTCGTTGTACACCGGGCAGTTTTGGAAGATCTCGACGAACGAGGCACCCCGGTGTGCGTGTGCGGCCGTAAGGACCTCGATCAAGTGCTTCTGGTCGATGTCGATTGCCCGGGCGACGAAGCGGGCGCCTGCCCCGAGGGCGACCGCCACCGGGCTCAGCGGGTGAGCGGTAGAGCCGCGGGGTGAGGTCGGGGACTTGGTGCCAACGCGCGACGTGGGCGACACTTGTCCCTTGGTCAGGCCGTAAATCTCGTTGTTGAACAATAGAATCTGCAGGTCGACGTTGCGCCGCAATACGTGCAGCATGTGGTTGCCGCCGATACTGAATCCGTCGCCGTCGCCGGTGATGACCCATACGTCGAGGTCGGGATTGGCCAGTTTCAGGCCCGTGGCGATCGCCGGTGCTCGGCCGTGGATGGTGTGGAACCCGTAAGTCGACATGTAATAAGGAAAGCGCGACGAGCAACCGATGCCGGATACGAACGCCGTCCGTTCCGGAGCGACCTCGAGGTTGGCCAGAGTCTTCTGGATGGCCTTGAGAATGGCGTAGTCACCGCAGCCCGGACACCAACGGACCTCCTGATCGGAGGCGAAGTCCTTTGGCTTGAGAGGTTGGGGGATGGCGGTCGTCATCAGCTACTCCAGGGCCGCGTCGATGGCGCTGGCCACGTCGGCAATCTTGAACGGTTGGCCGGTGACCTTGTTGAGCCCCACGGCGGGAATGAGGTACCGGCTTCTGAGCATGGTCACCAACTGGCCATTGTTCATCTCGGGCACCAGGATCTTTTCGAACCCATCCAGCAGCGACCCCAGATTTGCCGGGAACGGGTTGATATATCGCAGGTGGATGTGCGAAACCGCGTGGCCTCGCTCGCGTGCCTGCTCGACGGCCTTGTTGATGGGACCAAAGGTAGATCCCCATCCGACGACCGCGAGGGCTCCCGTCTGGTCTCCAAGAGAGACGTCCTGCTCCGGAATGTCGTCCGCAATGTTGGCGATCTTTGCGGCCCGAATGTTGGTCATCGACTGGTGGTTGGTTGGATCGTAGGAGATATGTCCCGACTCGTCCTTCTCGATGCCCCCTATCCGGTGCATCAATCCTGGTGTGCCGGGAACGGCCCAAGGGCGCGCCAGGGTCTCCGGGTCCCGCTCAAACGGTTGGAAATCCGCCACGTCTGTTTGCATGCTCACTGGCCAATCTTCCAGTCCATCCAGGTCGGGGATGAGCCAGGGTTCCGCGGCGTTGGCCAGGTACCCGTCCGACAGGAGAATCACCGGTGTCATGTACTTGGTAGCCAGGCGAACAGCTTCACGCGCCACGTCGAAGCAATCGATCGAGGTCGCCGCCGCCAGCACGGCTACCGGTGTGTCGCCGTTCCGGCCGTAGACGGCTTGAAACAGGTCGGACTGTTCGGTCTTGGTGGGCAATCCGGTTGAGGGCCCTGCTCGCTGGATGTTGAGGATTACCAAGGGCAGCTCAACGCTGACCGCCAGGCCGATCGCTTCCGTCTTGAGCGCAATGCCGGGGCCCGACGACGATGTGACACCCAATGCGCCACCGTACGAAGCTCCGATGGCCGCGCAGATGGCCGCGATTTCGTCTTCGGCCTGGAAGGTGTAGACGCCCTGCTCGCGCATGGTGGCGAGAGCGTGCAGGACTGGAGATGCCGGGGTGATGGGGTACGAGCCGAACACCAGTCGCTCCAGGCCGGCCGACCGAAGTCCGGATATCAGTCCCCACACGAGGGCCTCGGTACCGTTGATGGTGCGGTATTCACCGGGGGGGAGATCGGCGTCTTTGACACGGTAACCGACGAGATTGCCCGACAGTTCAGCCGTTTCGCCGTAGGCGTGACCGGCCTTGAGGGCGGCGTTGTTGGACTGGGCCAAGGTCTCGCGTGCGGCGAATTTCTTCGTCAACCAGGCTGCGGTGGCGGTCAGATCCCGGTCGTACATCCATAACATGAGCCCGAGCGCCCACATGTTACGGCACCGGAGCGCTTCCTTTTTGCTGAGACCGAATCCGTCCACCGCGTTCATCGTCAACTGAGTGATGTCCAGCGGGATCACCTGGTAGGGGGCCAAGGTGTCGTCTTGCAGCGGGTTGGTGTCGTAGCCGGCCTTGGCGAGGTTGCGCTCGCCGAAGCTACCGGTGTCGGCTACGATGGTGCCGCCCAGCCGCAGGTTGTCCAGGCTCACCTTCAAGGCTGCCGGGTTCATGGCTACCAGGACGTCCACCTCGTCACCGGCGGTCTTGACGTCAACCGATCCGAAGTGGATCTGGAACGCCGACACGCCGAACGTCGTCCCCACGGGCGCTCGGATCTCGGCGGGGTAGTCGGGGAACGTCGTGAGATCGAGGCCGGCGAGGGCCGTTTCGAGGGTGAACTGCGAGCCGGTCAGCTGCATTCCGTCACCGGAATCACCGGCAAAACGAACCACCACGGCCTCTCGGACTTCGCGGGTTTGCTGGCCGCTGGAAGCGTTGGTCGCCCTGGGTGCGGTGGTACTCATCTAGGCCTTTCGTCGAATCGGAGGCGCCGTACCGGCGTGGCGCCGCTCAGGGAATCTGCCCGGAAGACCGGTCCGGCGCTAGCGGTCCCGTGCGGTTACCCCTTTTGCGTACCGTTTCCGGCGGTTACCATCTGATACAGTCCCGTCCATTCTTTTGCCTTGCTATTGCCCCGGAAACCATGACTCGTTTCGACATCAGCGATACCTCCGAGAGTGCCCTCCCCAGGACCAAGCAGGTCGGGGAGCCGATCGAACTGACCAAGAAGACATACATCAAGGAGCTCAACCGGCTTCAGATCGAATTGGTCAAGCTGCAGGAGCACATCATCGAGGACGGCCTCAAGGTGGTGGTTCTTTTCGAG